>JAZDNC010000034.1:0-28391 GCA_043800335.1 Chloroflexota bacterium | reverse complement strand
GTTTACGCTGATAGCCACGAATTTGACAACTCCTTTTTAATGCAATAAACCGGCAAATATGCTGTGGACCCAAAAGAAACGCGAGATTTGCCATTGTGCTGGGTGAGAATATGGGCGACAGAAAGAGGCACTTGTAGAACTATCTAAAGAAAGAGTGAATCTGGTGTCCATCTAATTTTTGCGGCCTTCTTCAAATCTATCGAGAGAAAGACTACGAATGGAGGTCATGAAATGAGAAGAACCCTATTATTACTAGCTACAGTATCAGCGGTTATTTTATTATCATTCACAGCAGTCATTCCTGCCAGCGCTGGCTGGGTCAATACGGATTTGGATAATTCCTCCAGGCAAAAAGTGTGGGATGTAATAACTCCCCAAATACCATACACCACCTTAGCCTCCATCCTGTCACCATCATTGTTGCGTAAGTGGGGCAATCCTGGCAGTGGTGATGGCCAGTTCAACCTTCCTTCCGGCATTGCTGTGGACCCAGCAGGTAATGTCTATATTGCTGATCAGTACAATCACCGGATCCAAAAGTTCACGAGCAACGGAACTTTCATTACCAAGTGGGGCATGATATCCCGCAATGTTGCGGACGCTGTCAGTGCGCCGCGCCCAACTCTTGCGCAAATAAAGACATGGGATGAGAATGAAGTTGCAGCATTCCTTGACGCCGCTAAGAAGTCTCAATACTTTGCTCTGTTCTACACGGCCCTTTTCACTGGTGCAAGACGTAGTGAGCTTCTCGCTTTGACATGGGCGGATGGTTGACCTTATTGCCGGTGAGATATCGGTCAGGAGAGGGTTGCATCGCCTAGGTGATGGTTCCTACGTGTTTAGTCAGCCGAAGTCAGCCAAATCGAAGCGCACAATCGCCCTACCGCCTTCCGCTACCCTGGTACTTAAAGAACACCAGCTTAATCAAAGATTTAAGCGCAATATGGTTGGCAGGCCATTACCTGATAGCGATTTCGTATTCAGTGCCTATGACAACAAGCCTCTGCGTCCCAACACAATAACCAGAGCATGGGAGAACTTGGCATCCAAAGCCGGCGTTAAGGTCATCCGTTTCCACGATGCACGGCACACCCACGCCTCACTGATGCTCAAGCAAGGAGTACACCCAAAGATAGGCCAAGAGCGTCTTGGCCATGCCAGCATACAGATTACCCTTGATACTTACTCTCATGTAGCCCCGGGCTTACAAGAGGCTGCGGCAAAGCACTTTGACGACATATTGCCTGCCAGCTATAATAGGCACGCTGAGGGAAAACTCTGTGACCATTCCGTGACCATTTCTACGGAAATAACACGGAAACCCGAACCTTTAAATGTAAATTAGCTTCATAAAACAGCATGGAGAGGTGTCCGAGTGGTTTATGGTACCGCTCTCGAAAAGCGGACTTCTCGCAAGAGGAGCGTGGGTTCGAATCCCACCCTCTCCGCTTTACCCTGAGCGAACGAAGTGAGTCGAAGGGCGACAATGGGTCAAGAATGGTTCTTTTATCTTCTCAGATGTAGAGACAACTCTCTATATTCTGGCATTACTACAGACTTAGAGTCTCGTCTGAAAGAACACAACAGCGGAACGGGAGCGAAGTATACGTATTCTCGTAGGCCTGTAGTTTTGGTTTATAGCGAAAAACATATTAGCGCTTCGGAGGCAAGGAAACGGGAGGAACAGGTTAAGGGCTGGTCCAGAGTGAAAAAGGAACGACTAATCGCGGGTTTTCCTCGACTTCGCTCGGAATAAACGAATCCCACCCTCTCCGCCATCGTAAAAAGACGATGTTGGCTCGTTCGCCGCTTACAGAATCTAGTGAGAATCTGCTAAAATATGAAGGGTGGATTTTAGAAAGATTAGAGAGGATGTAAAGAATATGGGACAGTTTCTTCAGCAAAATCCATGGGTTGTGATTATGCTCATTCTTTGGACTGTCCCGTGGAAAGGCTGGGCGCTTTGGAAATCGGCTCGACTCAACGATAAAGGATGGTTTATCGTGCTTTTGGTGGTTAATACTCTCGCTATACTGGAAATTATTTATATTTTTATCGTCAGCAAGAGAAAGAAACCAGTAGAATTAACATAGGTTTAAAAATTTGCGCCAAAGAAAAACTCGAAATCGTCCCTTTCGCCCGTTGAGTCCATTAAGAAAACCAGTTCGGATTTTTCATTACCCATCGCCATCCGAATGGTTGAAAAGAATGTAACTTCTTTTGCGGAGAGGTGCTGGAGTGGCCTATCAGGCACGCCTGGAGAGCGTGTGTCGCCTAAAGCGACCGTGGGTTCGAATCCCACCCTCTCCGCCATTTATCCGATGACCACGAACACAGGTTAATCTTCCCCGAGGACATAACCTACTCACCCCCAGAACAGAGTGTCCGTTCCTCATAGTGAGAAATCCAACTATAAGATTTTACTCCCTAATGACGGTTAGCACTTTTTCATTCCTCCCGCCTGTGCTAGAATTCTATTCAGGATGACAGATAACGACATCAAATACTGGGTGGGCTTTAATCTTGTCCCGGGCATAGGTCCCGTCAAATTCGGTCAGATTGAGAAGTTCTTCCCCTCTCTTGAGTACGCCTGGCAAGCCCCCGCCTCCGAGCTGAAAGCTGCCGGACTTCCCGAAAAGATTGTAACTACCATCCTTGATTACCGCGATAGGGTCTCCCTGGACGATGAGATGGAAAAGCTGGTACGCCTGGGGATAAAAACCATCACCTACCACGACGAGGGGTATCCGGCAAGACTCAGGGAAATCTATGACTTTCCCCCCATGCTCTATATTAAAGGAGAGCTTACCACCCAGGACGAGTGGTGTCTGGCGGTAGTTGGGACAAGGCGGGCAACCGCCTACGGCAGACAGGTGACCGAGGAGATTGTCGCCGACCTGTCCCGAAGCAGAATTACCATCGTCAGCGGGCTGGCGAAAGGCATTGATTCCATTGCCCACCGCAGCGCCCTTGAAGCCGGTGGTAGGACGGTTGCGGTATTAGGTTCAGGACTTGACACCATCTACCCCTATGAGAACACCGAGCTTGCCCGGCGCATCACCGAGCAGGGTGCGCTACTTACCGAATACCCGCTGGGCACCAAGCCCAGAGCCGAGCACTTCCCAAGGCGCAACCGCATCATCAGCGGGCTTTCACTGGGGGTTCTGGTCACCGAGGCAGGAGACGATAGCGGGGCGCTTATCACCGTCGGGTTAGCCCTGGAGCAAAACCGGGAGGTCTTCTCGGTGCCGGGCAGTATATTCTCCCCCTCAAGCAAGGGCACCAACAACCTCATCCAGCAGGGCGCCAAGCTGGTTTCGGGCTACACCGACATATTGGCAGAGCTAAACCTTGGAGCAGTCGCCCAGCAGATAACCTTGAAAGAGGTCATCCCGACTTCCGACACCGAAGCGCTCATCCTCAGCAAGCTCGGCAGTGAGCCGATGCACATTGATGAAATCTGCCGTGCCAGCGGGCTTACCATAACCACCGTCTCAAGCACCCTGGCAATGATGGAGCTCAAAGGGCTGGTGAAACAGGTGAGCAGTATGAATTTTGTTCTCGCCCGCGGGGTGCGGGAGGAACTGGCGGGTAGGATTTAGAAATGGCAAAGAATCTGGTTATCGTTGAATCTCCAGCCAAGGCGAAGACCCTGGCGAGAATGCTGGGGAGGGACTTCACCCTCATGGCGTCAATGGGACATGTGAGAGACCTGCCTCGCAGCCGACTGGGGGTGGATGTTGAAAATGGCTTCACGCCCCAATACGTATCGCCACGTAACAAGCTTAAGATTGTCCGGGAAATCAAAGACGCGGTCAAATCCGCCAAGACCGTATACCTCGCCACCGACCCTGACCGTGAGGGCGAGGCAATCTCATGGCACCTCGCCCAGGTAACCCAGGACGGTCACGACTACAAACGGGTGGTCTTCCACGAGATAACCGGTGAGGCAATCAAAGAGGCTTTCAGTAAGCCCCGCGACATTGACATGAAGCTGGTAAACGCTCAGCAGGCGCGCCGCATTCTGGACCGGCTGGTCGGCTACAAGATTAGCCCCCTCCTCTGGAAGAAGGTACGCCGCGGGCTCTCGGCAGGCAGAGTGCAGTCGGTTGCGCTCCGAATCATCGTTGACCGGGAGCGCGAGATTCAGAGTTTCACCCCGGTGGAGTACTGGCGGATTGAGGCTGAGCTGGCTAAAGAGGCTGACTCCGACAAGTCCTTCCGCGCCCTTCTTATCGGGCTTCTGGATGGGACTAAGCTTGAGATTCACAGCCAAAAAGAATCGGATGCGCTGGTTTCAGCCCTGAGAAAAGCGAACTACGCCGTGCTCAAGGTAGCCCGTAAAAAAGTCACCCGTGTCCCGGCGCCGCCCTTCATCACCAGCACCCTCCAGCAGGAAGCCTGGCGCAAGCTACGCATGAGCGTCGCCCAGACCATGGCGGTCGCCCAGGAGCTTTACGAAGGTTTACCCCTGGGCAAAGAGGGCAACACTGGTCTCATCACCTACATGCGCACCGACTCCACCCATGTCGCCCAAGAGGCGCTGGCGTCAACCCGGGCTTTCATCGCTGAACACTACGGCAAGGAGTTCCTGCCACCCCGGGCGCGTGTCTTTACCGCCAGGGTCAGGGGAGCGCAGGAAGCCCATGAAGCCATCCGTCCCACCTCCGTGAAGCGGGAGCCAAAGCTTATCCGGGAATACCTCAGCCCGAGGCAGTTCCGCGTCTACGAGCTTATCTGGAAGAGAATGGCCGCCAGCCAGATGAGCGCTCTGGTGCTTAAGAACACCACGGCTGACGTCAAAGCCAGAACCGGGAGCGCCAAAGACGGCTATCTGCTTCAGGCTGAAGATTCGAAGACCGTCTTCCCCGGTTTCACCATACTCTATCTTGAAGGCAGGGATGAGGCGGAAAGCAAGAAGGCGTCTCTGTTTCTGCCGGAGCTTAAGGCTGACGACAAACTCCTGCTCCAGGACCTCTTCCCGGAGCAGCGTTTCACCGAGCCGCCACCCCGCTTCACCGAAGCCTCGCTGGTCAGATTCCTGGAGAGTGCGGGCATCGGACGCCCCTCGACCTACGCCCCTATCCTTTCGGTCATCCAGGAGCGGGACTATGTCGAGAAAAATCGAGGCTTACTCGTCCCGACCCAGCTCGGCTGTGTGGTAAGTGACCTCCTAAAGCAGAACTTCCCCGACATCATGGACATCAGCTTCACCGCCCACATGGAGGGCGAACTGGATGCCATCGCCAGCAAGAACCGCGACTGGGTGGAGGTGGTGAGGAACTTCTACCAGCCCTTCGCCGAGCACCTCAAGACCGTTAGTGAGACAGCGGAAAAGGTGAACCTGGACGAGAAGCTGGATGAGCTCTGTCCAGAGTGTGGCAAGCCACTGGTAGTCAAGCACGGGCGCTTCGGCAAGTTCATCGCCTGTTCCGGCTACCCGGAGTGCAAATACCACCGCTCTTTCGAGGTCAAGCTCAACGTCCCCTGCCCCGAGTGTAAGATTGGCGAGGTGGTGGTGAAGCGCGGCAGGAAGGGACGTCCTTTTTACGGCTGTAACCGCTATCCGGAGTGCAAGTTCATCAGTAGCTACCGACCACTGGCCCAGGTCTGCACCAGCTGCGGCGGCACGATGACCGCCTACCGCGACCGGCAGGCAAGGTGCGCCAAGTGCGGACACATTGAACCGCTGGTTGAGACTGAATCCAAGGCCAACGGAGCCAGGGCTTAATGAAATCAATGCAGGAGATTTACGATAGCTATGTGAGCTATCTCAGGATAGAGAAGAACGCCTCGCCCTACACCGTGCGCAACTACACCCATGACCTCCTGGGCAACTACGTCAAGGGTGAGGAGAAAGGCTTTTTCCAGTTCCTTAAGTTCAAGAAGATAGCCTCCCTGAGGCATGTGGACAAAGACACCCTGCGCGACTATGTCGCCTGGCTCATCGCCCAGAATGTTGCCAAGCGCTCAATCGCCCGCCGGCTCTCGGCAATCCGCTCCTTCTACCGCTACCTGGTGCGCGAGGAAATCATTGATTCAGCACCACTGGCTCTCTCCCGTGAGAGAGGGGGACGCCTAGCTTCGTTCTCACTGAAGCTGGACAAGCGTATCCCCGATTTTCTGACCCGGGATGAGATGGCAAGACTGCTTAGAGCGCCGGATATCACCACACCCGAAGGGATGCGCAACCAGACCCTCCTTGAGCTTCTCTATGCCTCGGGGCTGAGGGTAAGCGAGCTGGCGGGTCTGAATCTGGAACAGATTGACCTGGAAGGCCGTGAAATCCGGGTCTGGGGCAAGGGTTCAAAGGAGCGGGTGACTCTGATGGGGATACCCGCGGCTGAAGCCCTGAGGCTCTACTTCGACAAGGGCAGACCGACCCTGCTGGGGGGGAAAGAGAGTGATGCTGTCTTCTTGAACCAGGACGGGGGACGCCTCACGGTAAGGGCAATCCAGCTAATACTCTCCGGGCTTGCCCGCAAAGCCGGGATAGGTAAGCGCGTCCATCCCCACATGCTCCGCCACACCTTCGCCACTCACCTCCTCGACGGCGGAGCGGACTTAAGGGTCGTCCAGCAGCTCCTGGGTCACGCCGACCTCTCCTCAACCCAGATTTACACCCACGTCACCAAGGAGCAGGCGAGAAAGATTTACCTTCAGGCACATCCGATGGCAAGGGAAGAGCAGAACCAGTAATGGGCGTCAGTGAGCGGCTAGAAAAACTTCAGAGCAAAATGACGAAGAAAGAGCTTCCATCTCTTCTTATCTCTCAGCCGGAGAACCGCTTTTACCTCTCGGGCTTTAATGGCTCGGCGGGATACCTCTTGATTACTAAAGAAAAGAGGATTTTAGCCACCGACTTCCGCTACACCGAGCAGGCGGCAAAGGAAGCCCCGGAATACGAAACCTTCCAGTTGAAGGGCGAAATAGCCGAGTGGTTTCCCAAACTGGTTATCGGACTAAAGGGGGAGCTTGGCTTCGAGGCGGGAAACCTGACCTTTGCCCTCTACCAGAGATTCAACGAAGCGCTGAGTAAAGCCGGTGTCAAGCTGAATCTAAAGCCTACAGATAATATCGCCGAAGACCTGCGCTCGGTAAAAGAGCCGGGGGAGGTTGCGCTCATCAAAGAGGCGGTTCAGATAACCGACCGCGCTTTCGCCCATATTCAGGACAGGATTCACGCCGGCATGACCGAAAAAAACGTCGCCTGGGAGATAGAGAAGTTCATGCGTGAGCACGGCAGTGAAGCGGTGGCTTTTGAAGCCATCGTCGCCGCCGGTCCGGCTTCAGCCATGCCCCACGCCAGGCCATCGGAGCACGCCATCCAGCCCGGCGAGCCTATCATTATTGACATCGGGGCAAGATACGAAAGTTATGCCAGCGACCTCACCCGCACCATTTGCCTGGGCACTCCCACCGACAAATTCAGAGAGGTTTATCAGCTTGTGCTTCAAGCCCAGCTCAAGGCGGAGGCGGAAATCAGAGCCGGGATGACCGGTACTGAAGCTGATGCCATCTCCCGCAAGGTCATTACCGATGCCGGCTACGGCGACAACTTCGGTCACGGACTGGGGCACGGGGTGGGACTTCAGATTCACGAGTCGCCACGCCTGGGCATAGGCTCTAAGGACATTTTAGCCGACGGCATGGTCTTCTCCGTCGAGCCGGGGGTATACCTCACCGGCTGGGGCGGGGTGCGCATCGAGGACACGGTATTCATGGAGAACGATAGAGTCAGACCTCTAACCAGGTCAAGAAAATAAGGAGCCGAGTTGCTTAAAGCCGACCTGCACGTCCACAGCCAGTACTCTATGGACTGCGACATGTCCCTTGAGACGATAATCGAGCGCGCTCAGGCGCTGGGTATAAACTGCATCGCCCTCGCCGACCACGGCACGGTAGAGGGGGCGCTCAAGATGCAGAGAATGGCTCCCTTCCCAGTCATTGTCGCCGAGGAAATCCTCACCGATAAGGGCGAAATCATGGGCATGTTTCTCAAGGAGACCATACCCAGCGGAGGCTCTCTTGAAGATGCCATCTCCAGTATCAAGACACAGGGCGGACTGGTCTGCGCCCAGCACCCCTTTGATACCGTGCTCCGCTTCGGGCTGGGTGAAAAGGTGATGGAGGACATAGCCGACAGGATTGATTTAGTTGAGGTCTTAAACGCACGCAGTCCCCTGCCCCTCTCCTCGGAGAGGGCACTGCGCTTCGCCCGAAAATATAACCTGCCCACGAGCGCCGGGAGCGACGCCCATACCCCCGGCGAGATTGGCAATGCCTACATTGAGATTCCGGAGTTCCAAGATAGCCGGAGCTTTCTCGAAGCGCTGGCTAAGGGAGAGGTGGGCGGGCATCTTACCGGACCTATAATCTACTTTAATAGCCTTGTCAGAATGCTCAGGAAGGGGCTCTAGTGTATAAGCTCGGCTGGTTCTCCACGGGTAGAGGCGCCGGTTCAAGGGGACTGCTCACTACCGTCCATGACGCCATCAAGTCCGGTGAAATAAATGCCGAAATAGATGTCGTTGTTTGCGGTCGGGAGCTCGGCGAAGCTGAGGGCAGTGACCAGTTCATCGCTCTGGTCGGGAGTTACAGCATTCCGCTCATCACTTTCTCCTACCAGAAGTTCAGAGAAGCGAGAGCGACACCCAGAGCTGGAGATGAAGACTTCTTCCCCGAATGGCGGCTTGAGTACGACCGGGAAATCATGAGGCGAATTCAGGGCTCTAAACCCGATTTGTGCATCCTGGCAGGCTACATGCTCATTGTGGGCCCCGAGATGTGCCGGAAGTACAACATGCTGAACCTGCACCCTGCGGCGCCCCGGGGGCCCAAGGGCACCTGGCAGGAGGTCATCTGGCAGTTGATTGACCAAAAGGCTGATGAAAGCGGTGTCATGATGCACCTGGTAACGCCTGACCTCGACCGGGGCCCCGTAGTAACCTACTGCACCTTCCCGCTCAGGGGCGGGCTTTTTGACGGGGGCTGGCGGGAGATAGAGGGACGAGACGTCAGTGAAATCAAAGAGAAGGACGGCGAGGAGAACGCCCTCTTCAAGCTCATTAGGGCGGAAGGAGTGAAAAGGGAATTACCCCTTGTTGTCACCACCATCAAAGCCTTCAGCGAGGGCAGGGTCAAGGTCGTAAACGGCAGGGTCTTTGATGCGGCAGGGAGAGAGGTCAAGGGATATAACCTGACCGAGGAGATTGAGGCAAGGGTCAAAAAATAGATTCTCGGGACAGTTCACGAACTTTTATTTGAGAAGAAGGGGTTGATTCCGGCTTTGCAGCAATTGCTCGTCTCACATAAGTAGAGACATTGACAGCATGCTGACCATAGTATTAGCATCAGGACAGCAGTAAGGGCCGAAGGAGGTGATGAACGTGCGTATTAGTGTTCTGCCAAAAACTTCTTTAGGGAGATGGTCGGTCTGTTTGGCTGTCGCCGTCTTTCTGCTCAACATATTGTTGGGAGTCTTGACCAGGCTAGGTGGTGTAGGGCCCGCTTGGGTTGGTCTTATGCTCGGCGTTGTCTTTGGCATCTCAGGCATAGCTGCTCTTGTAACAGGGCTCATCAGCTTGATAAAGAGCAAGGAGCGGTCTATTCTTGTTTTCTTGGCGGTGGTAGTAGGGCTTTTCACCTTGATTTTCTTCCTTGGTGAATTCCTATACCCTCATTGAAGTCCTTGATAAGGGCAAAGCAGTTATCAGTAGCTAATTTAAGGTAATATTGTGACCCAAACTGGGCCTAATAGGATTTGAACTCTTATTTATAGCACCCTGGGTCTCCTTAAAAAAACATCCCCTCCCACTTAGCCGGGAGGGGATAAATATTATCAGGGTATCAGACAGATTATTTTTTCTTTTCCGGCTTGGTCAGGATTTCGTCAATGATGCCGTACTCAATCGCCTGCTGGGGATTCAGGCAGAAGTCCCGGTCGGCTTCAGTGTTAACGATAGTATATCTTTAACGGTAAGTTTCACTTCTATGCCTGACAACTGATATATCGACAACCCGGCTGTCATCGTCAATATCATAAATAATCCGATACTCGCCAACCCTTATTCGCCAAAGGTTTGAATGTCCACGAAGCTTTTTACAGCCAGAAGGCCTGGGACTTGAAGCAAGTAACTCAACCTTCTTCAGAATACGTTTAGCAACAGCGTGAGAAAGGGCTTGAAGTTCTTTTCGAGCCGAACGAGCAAAAACTATTTCATACAGCGGCATTTAAGAGCGGCCGAGGACTTTCTTTTTGACCTCTTTAAGCGATTCGCGCGGCTCAGATTCCCGCTCTTTTACCCGTAGAGTATCGTAAAAGTCCTCCCAAATTCCCCCATGCTTCTTGAGGTCAATTAATACTGCCTTTTTCTGTCCATCTTCGTCAATTACATACTCAACGCCCTTTACCATATCAACTCCTTAAATCGGGTTTCATAAAAAATACATTCGGAGCTACTTCTTCTTTTCCGGCTTGGTCAGGATTTCGTCAATGATGCCGTACTCAATTGCCTGCGCCGGGTTCAGGTAGAAGTCCCGGTCGGTGTCGTGGACAATCCTGTCCAGCGGTTGCCCGGTGTGCTTGACCAGAATGTTCCGGATGACTTCCTGAATCCTCATGATTTCACGGGCAGCGATGGCGATGTCCGCCGCCTGCCCCTGAGCACCACCCGCCGCCTGATGAAGATGGATAGTGGCATTGGGTAAGGCATAACGCTTGCCCTTGGTACCAGCGGAAAGCAGCACCGTGCCCATGCTTGCCGCCAGACCGACACAGATGGTCGAGATGTCCGGTCTCACCAGCTGCATGGCATCATAAATCGCCAGTCCGGCGCTGATGATGCCGCCGGGGCAGTGAATATAAAGGCTGATGTCCTTCTCCGGGTCTTCCCTGTCCAGAAAGAGAAGCTGGGCGATGATAAGGTTGGCTACCTGGTCGTTAATAGGCATACCAAGGAAAACAATGCGTTCCCGGAGAAGGAGTGAGTAGATGTCAAAATAGCGCTCCCCTCTCGGGCTAGTTTCTACGACCATCGGGATAACATTCATTGGGTCAATCATTGCTTTTTCTCCTCCACCTTCTTATCGCTCGGGGGGTTGGCTATCTCAACCAACCGCCCCACAACCTTCCTTGTCAGCAACATATCTTCGATAGACTGCCTCGCCTGCCCCGTCTCCAGTGACTTTCTGAACTCTTCTTTCTTATCGGTCTCGGCGCTACTGACCAGCCGCTCAATCTCCCCTTTTAAGTCGTCCTCGGTCACGGTCAGCTTTTCTGCCTCGGCTACTCTTGCCAGAACGAGGGAGCCGGTGATACGCCTTACCGCCCGCGGTCTCAGCTCCTCCCGAAGCTCCGGCTCCGTCTTTTTGACGTTCCTGAGGTACTCCTGAAGACCCTGCTCATCCATCTGGAGCTCACGCATCCGGGCTTGCTTAAGAGATTCAATCTCTGACTCTATCAGCGAAGGCGGGTATTCTAGCTGAGCCTGGGCGACGACCGCCTCAATTACCTTGTTCTCAAACTCTATTTTAGCACTTTCCTCAAGCTGATGCTTAAGCTCCTCGGCTACCTTCTCCTTGAGTTCAGCAAGATTCTTGTACTCCGGGTTGACCTGCTTGGCAAAGTCATCGTTCATCTCGGGGAGCTTCTCCTGCTTCACCTCAAGAATCTTAACCTTGAAGCTCGCTTCTTTCTGGGCAAGCTCGGGACGGGGATAGTCCTCGGGAAACTTGAGCTTAAACTCCTTCTCTTCATCCCGCTTCATCCCGATTAGAGCCTCGGCAAAGCCCGGAGCAGGAAGGGGAAACCCACTCACCACCTGGTACCGGGCGTTCTTACGGGTGAGATAGTCCTGCCCATCAACCGTGCTCGCCACATCTATCCCGACCAGGTCACCCGCCTGAATCACTCTTTCTACAGGCTCCCAGGTGGCATGCTGGTGGCGCAGTTGTTCGATTGCCCTTTCGGTGTCTTCGTCAGTTAGCTTAACCGCCTCGGGACTCATGCGCAGAGCATTGTAGTTGCCCAGCTTTACAGTCGGTTTGAGCGGCACCACCGCTTTAAGAATTGGCGGCTCTTTCTGCGTCAGCTCAAGGCCAGGCTGGGCGAAGGCTTCCAGTTTTTGCTCTTCGACCGCATGCTCATAGGCTTCGGGGATTAGTATCCCCAGGGCGTCTTCCAGCAGGCTTTCCCGCCCGACGAACCGCTCAACTATCTCCCGCGGCGCCTTCCCCTTACGAAAGCCGGGGATGTTCAGCCGGTTGACCAGACGCCGGTAGGCTCTCTCCATACCCTTCTCCAGTTCAGCCGCATCCATCTCTATGGTAAGGTAAGCCTGACTCCGTTCTATTTTATCCTGGGTTACTTTCAAAAATGCCTCCTTCGGGGTCACTTTTCATCATCAAAAGCAAGATGTAGCTCCTTGAGCTGGGCTTCGCTCACTTCGGCAGGCGCGCCAAAGGTCAAATCCATAGCGCTCTGATTCTTAGGGAAAGCAATTACCTCCCTGATGGTCTCGGCACCAGCGAGGAGCATGACGGTCCGGTCAATGCCGACGGCGATGCCGCCGTGGGGCGGTGCCCCGTAGCCAAAGGCTTCCAGTAGATGTCCGAAGAGACTCTCCGTCTCAGCGTCGCTGTGACCGAGGATACGGAATACCTTTTTCTGAAGCTCACTATTATAAATTCTGAGACTACCACCGCCAAGCTCGTAGCCGTTACAGACAATATCGTAAGCCTTGGCTCTAATCTTTTCTATCGCCGCCGCATCGTCCATAAGCTTTATCTCCTCGTCCACGGGTGAGGTGAAGGGGTGGTGCACCGCCTGCCAGCGCCCGGTGTCCTTATTCCGCTCAAAGAGCGGGAAGTCAAGGACGAAGGCAAAAGTGAACTGATTGGGTTTGACCAGCTTAAGCCGGCGCGACATCTCCAGCCTTAGTTCGCCCAGGGCTTTAGAGACCAGCTCCGGCTTACCGGCGACAATCAGGAGCAGGTCCCCCATCTTAGCCCCAAGACACTCCGCCATCTGGCGTACCTCATCCAGACTCAGGTACTTGGCGGCGATGGAGCGCACCTTCTCCATGGTCAAAGCAGTCAGACTTCCCGGGCTATCTCCCAGGGCAATAGTAAGCAGTCCGGCAGCTCCCTGGCGCTTGACCACGTCATTCAGCTCATAGAGCAGGCTCCTGCCGTAACCGGCACAGCCCGGGGCGAGAATGCCTCTCACCATGCCCCCCTCGACAAGCGCCGAGCGGAAGACAGAGAAGCTACATCTCTGGACTGCCTGAGAGAGGTCTTTTATCTCAAGCCCGAACCTCAGATCGGGTTTATCCGAGCCATAAGACGCCATTGCCTCGGCGTAGGTGAGACGGGGGAAGGGCTTAGGGAAGATAATCTCTGGTTTAAGCGCCTCCACCATTGTGGTGAAAAGCGCTTCTGTAAGATTCAGGATGTCCTCCCTCTCCACAAAGCTCATCTCCAGGTCAAGTTGCGTAAACTCCGGCTGGCGGTCAGCCCGCGTATCCTCGTCACGGAAGCATTTAGCAATCTGAAAGTATTTCTCGAGTCCAGCCACCATCAAAAGCTGTTTTAGCTGCTGCGGCGACTGGGGCAGGGCATAGAACAAATGAGGATGCACTCGGCTGGGCACAAGATAATCACGAGCGCCCTCGGGTGTACTCTTAATCAGGATTGGCGTCTCAACCTCGATAAAGCCCCGGGCGTCTAAGAAGTCCCTTATGTACTTCACCACACGGTGGCGCAGGATGAGGTTATCACGCATCCGGGCTCTTCTTAAGTCCAGATAACGGTACTTGAGACGCAGGCTCTCGTCTACCTCGGACTCCTCGCTGATGTAAAAGGGCGGTGTCCTGGCGCTATTAAGGATTTGAGCGCTCCCCGCCACGACCTCGACCTCGCCGGTGGGGAGCGCAGGGTTCTCCGTACCCTTGGGGCGCGGCGAGACCTCGCCCGAAGCCCTGACCACATACTCGCCCCTCAGGTCACCGGCGACCTTATGCGCCTCGGGGGACACCTCCGGATTAAAGACCACCTGGACGATGCCGCTCCTGTCCCTCAGGTCAATAAAGATAAGCCCGCCGTGGTCTCTCCGGCGGTCAACCCAGCCCGCAAGGGTCACCTTCTCCCCGATATATTTTTTAGTCAGCTCACCACAGTTATGGCTTTTGAGCACCTTAGTCTCCTCAGCAAAGGCTATTCAGGATAGTAGCTGATTATAACGGATATGAGAGAGTGCTTCAAGGACTGAAGCCAAAAGTTAATTGTCATTGCGAGCCGAAGGCGAGCGAGTCCGTAAATCAGAATCGGTGTTGGAAGAGACATGATGTTCACACCAAGTTCGATTGAGCAGAAACCAACAGGGTTATGGTAAAATGGACTCACCGGAACTGGAGAGTATAGGGGCACACGGCAAAATGAAAGCAGTCATCCTGGTCGGGGGCAAGGGCACCAGACTGTTACCGCTCACCTGTAACCTGCCCAAGCCCATGGTTCCCGTGCTCAACCAACCCTTTATGGAGTATGTTATTGAACACCTCAGTCAGCATGGGGTAAGGGAAATCATTATGGCGATGAATTATCTTCCGGATGCCATCGCGACCTATTTCGGGAGTGGCGCCGCCTTTGATAGCCACATCATCTACGAAGTAGAAAAAACACCAATGGACACCGCCGGCGCGGTGAAAAACTGTGAAGACCACTGCGACGGGGCATTTTTCGTCCTGAACGGAGACATCTTCACTGACCTTGACCTGAAAGACATGATACGCTTCCACAGGTCAAAAAAGGCGAAGGCAACTATCTGCCTGACCCCGGTGGCAGACCCGACCGCCTACGGGTTGATTGAGACCGACAGGGGGGGACGCGTGACTCGCTTCCTGGAGAAGCCCAAGCCGGAGGAGATAACCACCAACATGATTAACGCCGGCACCTATATACTGGAACTGGATGTCCTAAACCATATCCCCCGGGACACCCCCTTTAGCTTTGAAAGAAAGCTCTTCCCCACCCTGCTTGAGAGTGGCGTGCCGGTCTATGCCTATCCCTCCGATGCCTACTGGATTGACATCGGGCGCCCCGAAAAGTACCACCAGCTCAACCGGGACTTACTCAAGAACCGCCGGAAAAAGACTATCATTGGCGAAGGGTGCCAGATTCACCCTTCAGCTAAACTCAGAGGTGCTGTGGTAATAGGTGCGGGATGTGCCGTCGGTGAAAACGCGGTGATTCAGGATTCTGTCATCTGGCGTAATGTCCAGATTGAAGCCGGGGCGATGATTAAAGGCTCTCTGGTTGCCGATGGCTGCCACCTGAAACAGGGCTGCCGTCTGGAAGAAGCAATCCTCGGTGAGCACGTGACCATCGGTGAGGGGGCAAAGGTGGGGAGAGGGAGCAAGCTCTGGCCCTATACGGTTATAGAGCCGGGCAAGTAGCTGATTTAAGAAAGTCCAACTGATTCGGTCAACCTGCCCCCGACCTGGCAATCTCCTTGAATTGGCATTCCCACGCAGGCGGGAATCTAAAGCACACATTCAAGGCAAAGGTCAGACTACTTCTGTCCTTTAGACCCATGCTTCCGCAGGGTATGACACAAGACGGACTGCTTAGCTATGCCGTAATGACATCAATGATTTTTAGCTTCAGCCCATCTATGCTATAATTTAGTCCGTGACAACCAATATGTGGAACAAATTAGAAGAAACTTACAAGCACTTCCGTGAACTGGAAGAGCTTATGGCACGTCCCGATGTCACCCTCGACCCCCAGAAACTTCAGGCTCTGGCTAAGGAGAGAGCCTCAATTGAGCTACTGGCAACGAAGTACGGGGAATACCGGGCAAAGTCCAAATCCCTTGAAGAGACGAAAGCTATGCTGGGCGAGAAAATGGACGCGGCGATGGTTTCCCTGGTCAAACAGGAGATAGCCAGTCTGGAGAGAGATTTGGAGCGCCTTCAGGAAGAGCTAAAGCAAGCCCTTATGCCCAAAGACCCCAACGACCAGAAGGACATCATCATGGAAATCCGGGCGGGGACGGGGGGTGAAGAGGCGGCGCTCTTTGCCGCCGACCTCTTCCGCATGTACAGCCGTTACGCCCAGGGTAAGGGCTGGGTGGTAGAGGTCATTGACACCAACGAAATCAGCATCGGCGGCTTCAAGGAGATTGTCTTTGAAATCAGGGGGCGTGGCGCCTTCAGCCGTCTCAAGTACGAGCGTGGCGTCCACCGCGTGCAGAGGGTGCCCACAACCGAAGCCTCGGGCAGAATTCACACCTCAACGGCAACGGTGGCGGTCCTGCCCCAGGCTGACGAGGTAGAGGTCTCCATTGACCCCGGCGACCTCCGAATTGACATCTTCCATGCTGGAAGCGCCGGAGGACAAAATGTCAACAAGGTGGCGACTGCAGTCCGTATCACCCATCTTCCTACCGGCATCGTCGCCGTCTGCCAGGACGAGCGCTCCCAGCTCAGAAACAAGCAGAAAGCCATGGCAGTGCTCCGGGCGCGCTTCCTTGATATGGAACTGCGAAGACAGGAAGAGGCTATCACCAGCGACCGCCGCAGTCAGGTGGGGAGTGGTGAACGCGCCGAAAAGATAAGGACCTACAACTTTCCGCAGGACAGGGTCACCGACCACCGCATCGGGCTTACCCTCCACAACCTGCCCAAAATCATGGAGGGGCAGCTCGACGAGCTGATTGACGCCCTAGCCACCACTGACAAGAAAGCCAGGGTTGAGATAGCGGCTTGAAGTTGAGTGAAGCCCTCAGCCAGGCACAGGTAACACTCGCCCGCAGTAACAAAACCCAGGATGCCACCCTTGAAGCTGAGGTACTTTTGCGACACGCCCTGGGCATTGACCGGGTCATGCTATTCCTTGAACTTAACCGGCAAATCACTGCAAAAGAGACAGCGGAGTTCAGTGAGCTCATCGAACGCCGTTTTCAGGGCGAGCCGGTAGCCTATATCACCGGGCACAAAGAATTCTACGGGCTGGATTTTCAGGTCAGCCCCGCCGTGCTCATTCCTCGTCCTGAGACCGAGACGCTGGTGGATAAAGCACTTGAGTTATCCGGGAATGACTCTGTAATCGCTGACATCGGCACCGGCTCGGGCAACATCGCTGTCTCTCTTGCCCTTAAGCTACCACGGGCTAAAATCTACGCCACCGATATTTCCGACGATGCTCTTAAAGTAGCACGATTCAACGCCGAAAAGCATGGTGCTCTGGATAAAATCCTATTTCTTCAGGGTGACTTACTCGAAATTCTGCCTGAGCCATGCGACATTATCGTGGCGAACCTGCCCTATGTCAGGGAAAGCGAGCTACCCGAACTCAGGTTTGAACCGGAAGTAGCCCTTAACGGCGGGAAAGATGGGCTCAATCAGATAAGGCGACTTATCCCGCAGGTGAGTAGCAGGCTCAAAATGGGAGGTTATTTGCTTCTAGAGATAGGCATGGGTGAGGCTCACGACGTTAGAGATATTATCCTCAGTTTATATCCGAAAGCCCGCGTGGAAATAATTAAAGACTTAGCCGGGATTGAGCGCGTGGTGAGCGTAAGGCTTACTTGATGCCCAGCACCTTTTTTCTGGCTTCTATGTCCCGCCTCAGTGCCTCGGTAAAGACCTCTCTCGTCTTCGGGTCTGGCTTATAGCCGATTAGCTCCTGAGCCTTCTTTGTGCTCAGCTCCCAGTTACCGGTGAAAAAGCCAGGACCGTCCCATTTCTCATCTGGCACAACTTCAATCTTAGACTCTGAGTTCGTCAGCTTCACGATAAGTTCCATTATCTCCCGCCACTTCATTGTGAAGCTGGCTAGATTAAACTCCTGCCCGTAGGATTTGTCGTTAAGCGTAGCAAGCTCAAAAGCTTTCGCAATATCACCCAGATAGGTAGCACTTCCGCACGCCCGCTGCGGCGCCTTGATGGTCTCCCCTTTCAGCGCCGAGTCAATCAGGTTCCTCAGGTTTCTGCCCGGGATGTGCTCGGCTCCGTAGCCCCACCAGAAGATAAAGATGGTGCACGGTAACTTATACTGGGCGAAATAGAGCGAGGAAAGTTTGTGCACGGCTAACTTGGTCAGGGCATGGAGAGGGTCGCGGGACTTCTCGACCAGATAGGGATGGGATTCATCTAGGGGCGAATAGGCAGGCTCGCCGTAGACCACGCTGCTTGAGGGGAAAATAAAATGCCTGACCTTATGGGCAACTGCCGACTCCAGCACATTGATATACCCACCGACATCAATCTTAAAGGCGTCCGCCGGCTTGGCCGGGAAAGCCCAGGCGAGGTGATAGACCACATCCACGTCTTTCATGACCGCATCAACGACTCCCGGGTCTTCGGTTCCGCCAATCACCAGTTCCAGCCCGGGACGGTTCTTCAGTCTCTCCAGCTCGCCGACAACCTTGTCCAGTACCCTGACCTCAATGTTCTTTTTGAGAAGCATCTCAACCAGATAGCTCCCGACAAACCCGCCGCCACCGGTTACCAGATATCTCATCTCAATCCTCCTCGGAGTAAATGAGCCCAATCAAAAAGCCGACCCTTTCGGGTCGGCTAATGAATTTCCGGCTATGCCTCTTTCGCCGCTGCCTTCTCCTGCTCCCTTTCGGCGATTATCCTCTGGGCGACATTAGGCGGCACCTCTTCGTAGTGGCTGAACTTGAGCTTGTAAGTGCCGCGCCCCTGCGTGATGGACTTGAGGTCAATGGCGTAACGGAGCGCCTCGGACAGAGGGATTTCAGCGTCAATCGTGTTCACCCCCCCCGCCGGGTTCATCCCCATGACCCTCGCTCTCTTGCCGTTAAGGTCGCTGATGATGTCACCGGTGTACTCATCAGGCACGGTAACGGTGATATCCATTATCGGCTCCAGTATAACAGACTGCGACTGTGCCAAACCCTTTTTGAGCGCCTGCGCTCCCGCAATCTTAAAGCAGATTTCCGAGGAGTCGACGGGATGGAAACTGCCGTCATAGACCGTGGCTCTCACGTCAATCACCGGGTAGCCCGCCAGAACTCCCTCGGTAGCTCCCTCAAGCACCCCCTTCTCCACCGCCGGAATGAAGTTACGCGGTATAGCGCCGCCGACAACTTTATCGGCAAACTCAAAACCGGTGCCACGGGGGAGGGGCTCAACCGAAAGGCAGACATGCCCGTACTGACCATGTCCGCCGGTCTGCTTCTTGTGCTTGAACTCAGCCTTGCTGGCGAGCTTGATGGTCTCCTTGTAGGGCACCTTGGGCTTCACCAGTTCGACACCGACCCCGAACTTGCGCTGCATCTTGTCCACCGCCACCTCAAGCTGGGTCTCGCCGACCCCGGCAAGAATAGTCTCGCTGGTATCGGCTTCACGGCGCATCTGAACCGTAGGGTCTTCCTCTACCAGCCGTGCCAGCGCACTGCCCATCTTATCAACATCGCTCTTGGTCTTGGGATGAACCGCACCACTGAAGATAGGCTCCGGGAAAACAGGCGGCGCAATTTTGACCGGCTTCTCCCGGCTGGCTAACGTGTCGCCGGTAACGGTCTGCGTAAGCTTGGCTACTGCGCCGATATCACCCGCCCCGAGCTTTGCCACCGTCTCCTGGTTCTTACCCCGGAGGACAAATAGCTGGCCGATACGTTCCATTACCTCCCGGTTGGCGTTCCAGACCTGGGAGTTGCTCTCAATCGTGCCACTATAGACACGAAAGTAGGTGAGCTTGCCGACGTAAGGGTCAGCGCTGGTCTTAAAGACAAGTGCCGTCAGGGCGCCGTCCTCTGCGGGCTGCATCGTTTCACCGTTCGCCAGCACAATCTCCCGCTCCTTTGGTGAAGGGAGATAGGCTTTGATGGCATCAAGGAGATAGCTAATCCCGATGCTCTGAAGCGCCGAGCCGGCAAGAACCGGCACAATTTTACCCGTGAGTACCCCCTGGCGCAGGGCATTATTCGTCTCCTCCAGACTCAGTGCCTCACCGCCAAGGTACTTCTCAATGAGCTTATCATCTACATCAGCCACTGCCTCGACCAGTTTTTCTCTAAGAGAATCAGCCTGTGCCTTCAGCTCTCCGGAGATGTCACTCTCCTTGGCTGGATTGCCAAGGTAGGTTTTCATTTTGAGAAGGTCAACAAACCCCTTAAAACTGGTGTGAGCGCCAACCGGTAATTGTAGCGGCACACACCTTGAGCCAAACTTTGACTGAATTCCCTCAAGGGTACGATTGAAGTCGGCATTCTCCCGGTCCATCTTGTTAACGAAGATGAGACGGGGAATCTTTGCCGCCTCGCTGTAACCCCAGACCTGCTCCGTTCCCACCTGCACCCCGGCAGCGGCATCAACGACCAGGACCGCTCCCTCGCTGACTCGGAGCGCCGCGGCGACCTCGCCGACAAAATCGGAGTAGCCGGGGGTATCAATCAGATTGATTTTAGTATCCTGCCATTTGAAGGGCAAAAGCGCCAGACCAAGGCTGATTCTGCGCTTCACCGATTCCGGCTCATAGTCAGAGGTCGCGCTGCCATCCTCAACCCTGCCCAGCCGGCTGATAGTCCCGGTGGAAAAAAGGATTATTTCACCCAGCGTCGTCTTGCCGGCGCCGCTGTGGGATAGCATCACTACATTGCGGATATTCTCCATTAAGCCACCTGCCTAACCAAATTCCCAGACATGCCATTATACCCAATAATGCGACCAAGGACAATTCGGATGTAAGTGCAGGTATTCATCTAAGTTAGATGAAATCTAACCGTCATTACGAGCGAAGAAGAAAGTTGGGCGACCACAAGGGTCGCCCCTACCGGAAACAGAATCTCAGTAAAGGCTAATCTGGTCTTTACTTGCCAGTGTTACCAAACTTATTGTAGAAAACAAGCTCGTTAAGTTCTTTGCGCGGTCTCGCCTCGGGCTTTTCGTCGGGATAGCCCAGCGGGGTCAAAGCGACCACGGCGTAGCCCTCGGGAATGCCGAGAATCTGCCCTGCTTTCGCCGCGTCAAAACCACCGAGACAGCAAGTCCCCAGCCCGAGAGACTTCGCCGCCAGCATCAGATTTTGCATCGCCAGCCCGGCGTCGAACATAAACCAGTAGCCCTCCTTGTTTGTCGAGGGCTGCCCGTCGCGAAAGCCGGCCTTGTTAAGCTCGGCACAGAGGGCGACGAGAACCGGTGCCTGTTTTGTGGCTTCAGTGGCACGGTTCCCCGGTCTCAAGACGCCACTGGCTAACTGCTCTTTCACCCCTTTGTCCCTGACCACGATGAAGCGCCAGGTCTGGCTGTTACCCCACGACGGCGCCTGGTGCGCCGCGTCCAGAATCCGATTAAGTGTGGCGTCATCCACCGGAGTGCTCTTGTAAGCCCGGATACTCTGCCTTTCCTTGATTGCCTGAAACAGCTCCATCTGAACCCTCCTGAGAGCAAAGTGCTCAATGTTTTAAGGTCTATGACAAGACAAAAGCCAGGATGACGAGTAAAACCAACACCACTCCTCCGACAATGGCAATCCTTACCAGCTCCCTGCCCAGATAAGGATAGCTGAGGGGAAGGGAAGCTTTTACCGCCAGGCTGGATGTCCCCGTTACCAGGGACGCTTTAACCGTTTCTGATTTCGCCGCCGTCACCGGGCTGACTGCCATCTTCTTTTTGGGAAAAGAGCGCTTCTTGGAGTGTGATTTGGGCATGAGAAGACCTCCTCCGGGCTTATTTCGCCCTGGGGTGGGACTTATCGTAGCTCTCGCGGACGTGCTCGCTGGAGAGCTTGGTATAGACCTGAGTGGTTGAGATATTGGCGTGCCCCAAAAGCTCCTGGACTGACCTCAAGTCCGCCCCACCATTCAGCATATGGGTAGCGAAGCTATGACGTAAGGTGTGGGGGGTAACTTCCTTCTCCAGATTAGCCGTCTTGGCGTAGCCCTTGAGAATCTGCCAGAGCCCCTGCCGGGTCAGCCTTTCGCCGCTCTGGTTAACGAAGAGCGCTGTCTCATCCTGTTTCCTGACAAAGCGTGGGCGGACCTCTTTCACATACTCCCCGACTGCCAGCGCCGCCCCGTGATAGATGGGTATCAGACGCTCCTTGTGCCCCTTGCCGAAACAGCGCACAAAACCGCCCTGAATATCCACATCGCTCACATTCAGAGACACCAGTTCGCTGGCTCGCATACCGCTGGCATAGAGGAGCTCCATCAGCGCTCGGTCACGCTTCGCCTCGACGGTGCCCAGTTTAGCCGGGATGTCAAGTAGCCTTCTAACCTGGCTGATTGAGATTGGCTTGGGCAGCGTCTTGCCGACACTCACCCCCTCGATGCCCTCGGTGGGCTTGCTCTTGAGCTGGCCCTCGTCTTTCATGAAGCCGAAGAACGAGTTAGTCGCCGCCATCTTGCGGGCGCGGGTGGTTGCCTTGTAGCCTCTCTCCTTCAGACTGAGCATGTAGCTGAGAACGCCCTGCTTCCCGAAGTCTTCCCACGACGGCATGACACTGCGGTTCTCGGCTTCTTCACCAACGAACTCAGCGAGTTGAGTAAGGTCGTTGCGGTAAGCGCCGATAGTGTTCTCGGAAAAACCTTTCTCCACCCTGAGATAGTTCAGGAATTTCTCAATGTCTTCCTTCAGCATTCCCCACCGCCATCTAGTATTTTATGTATTGTAGCACAAGGGCGCATGCGATAAAAGAACCATGTACGCATTGTAGGGGTGAAAAAACGAGGTAATCTATTCCCCTATCCACAAGGTTACGGATTGCTTCGCTCCACTCGCAATAACCCATAATTCGTCACTCGAGGAGTCCCGATTCTATCCCCTATCGCGACGACACGGCAATCTCCTAAAACTAATAGGTGTTTCGCTTAGTCAAATAACACACTTACTCTAACGACTTCATCCAGCCATTTTTTACTCGTGGCGTAAGGCTATGTTACAATTAAACGACCAAAATGATAAAGATCACCAACCTGAAAGATTCTGCCGGCGAAAGCCAGCTTGAAGAGCAGTTAAAAAAGCTCCCGGAAAGCCCGGGCGTCTACCTCATGCGGGACGCAAAGGGCAAGATTATCTATGTCGGCAAGGCAATAAACCTGCGTCACCGCCTGAGGAGCTATTTCGGCAGTCCGGCGAAGCTCACCCCAAAAACGCAGAGCCTAGTGGGAAGAGTAGCGGACTTTGAGTTCTTCGTTACCAAGTCCGAGCAGGAAGCACTAATTCTCGAGCTAAACCTAATCAAAAGACACCACCCCCGCTACAACGTGCGCCTCATGGACGATAAGACCTACCCTTACCTTGTTATCGACCAGAGCGAAAGCTTCCCCCAGGTCAGGGTCACCCGCCGCACCGGCAAGGGAAACTGCCGCTACTTCGGCCCCTACACCAGCGCCGGCTCCATGCGCAAGACGATTCAGGTACTACGTAAGATTTTCCCACTCCGCTCCTGTAACAAGGTCATCACCGGCACCGAGAAACGGCCCTGCCTGAAGCACTTCATCGGTAGGTGCTCCGCCCCCTGTATCGGGGCCATCAGCGAGACAGAATACAGTGGTCTGGTGAAGGAGGTCATCCTTTTCCTAGAGGGCAAGGGGGAGAGAGTCGTCCGCCTTCTGCAAAAAAGAATGGAGAGGGCATCAGAAATCCAGGACTTTGAAAAAGCCGCCTATCTGAGAGACCAGTGGCAAGCCGTTACCGAGGTGGTCACCGAGCAGAGAGTCAACCTGACGCTCCGGGACGAGCAGGATGTCATTGCCTTCGCCCAGGACAACGACCATGCCTGCGTCCAGGTCTTTCTCATCCGCGCCGGCAAGCTCATCGGCAGGGAGAGCTTCGTCCTTCAAGGCACCCACGCCGAAAAGCCCGCCAGCATCATCGAGAGCTTCATCCTGCAGTTCTACGACAGCCAGCCCGGCGTCCCGCCAAAACTTCTCGTCCAGCACCCTCTTGAAAACAAAGCCCTCATCGAAAGCTGGCTTGAGAAGAAGCGGGGCGGTAAGGTCAGAATCCAGGTGCCGCGCCGTGGGCACAAGAAGCAGTTCATGGACATCGTGGCGGAAAACGCCCGCCAGAGTCTGGAACAACAAAAGATAAAGGAGTTCTCCTCCGCCGGTGTCCTTGCCACTGCCTTATCCGAGCTGAAAGAAGCCCTCAGTCTGCCCACACCGCCCTTGCGCATTGAGGGCTACGACATCTCCAATATCCAAGGTAGGGACGCGGTGGGGAGCATGGTGGTCTTTGAAGAAGGTAAGCCGAAGTCCGCCCACTACCGGCGCTTCCGCATAAAAACCGTCCCCGGTGCCGACGATTACGCCATGCTGAGGGAGGTCTTGAAACGACGCTTCAAGCGGTTAGCTCCAAATCAAGCCGACAAAACCACCGAGTCCTGGGCAATTACGCCTGACCTTGTCCTGATTGACGGCGGGAAAGGACAGCTTACCTCTGCGCTTCAGGCGATGAATGAGCTTAAGATTAACTCCATCCCTGTCGCAAGCATCGCCAAGGAGAACGAGGAGATTTTTATCCCCTGCAAAGCCAAGCCGATTGTCCTACTACGGAATTCAGCGGGACTTCAGCTACTTCAGCGGGTGCGTGACGAAGCCCACCGCTTCGCCATAGGCTACTACCAAAGGGTACACAAGAAAAAGACCTTCACCTCAGCCCTTGAGGGCATACCGGGCATCGGTTCTAAACGCCGTCAGGCTCTCCTCAGGCACTTCGGTTCAGTTAAGGCGATTAAAGAGGCTCCGGTGGCAGAGTTGGCTAACGTGAAGGGGATAACGGAGAAGCTGGCGGAGGCGGTGAAGGAGAGCTTATAAAAGGCTGTTAGACACAGACGATACTGTCAGAGCCTAAGACCTCACCCTTCGACAGGCTCAGGGTGAGCGTAAGCAGCATTAGAGTTATTTGATAAGCCATAAGAAGCCACTCATGGTGAGCCTGTCGAACCATAGCGGCGGTGAAATGAATTGTGCTACAAACTCTTCTCCGGCGGTATGTTGTAGAGGTAGAACTCCTTCCAGTCTATCTTGAAGGTCTGGGCAATCTTCCAGTTCGGCACGGCGAATGACTCCATGACCACCCGCGTCCCCGGCTTAAGCTCGGCTTCAAACTTCGGTCCCAGCTTGGCAGACGCCTCGCTAATCAGGTAGCAGAAGATAAGCGTGGCATCTTTGAAGTTCACATCCATGACATCGGCTTCGAGGAAAGTGACCCTGCCGTCCAGACCCTTGCTCACGGCAGTCTCCCTGGCTTTCTTGACCAGTTCCGGGTTAAGCTCCACCCCCACCGCCCTGCCCGCGCCCTTCTCCAGCGCGGCGAAGAGGAGCCTGCCGTCGCCGGAACCGAGGTCGTAGACCACATCCGAAGATGATACCGACGCCAGTTCAAAGAAGCCCTTGATGTGGTCTTCCGGAGTCGGTACCCAGCCGATAAATGATGGCATATCTCACCTCCCGTAAAATGTCCGCTTATGAATTATATCAATCTATAACAGAAACTTCCTGACCGCTACGGCGACCCCGCTGTGGGCGACGTCCAGGGTGACGTGGTGGGCAACCTTTTTGACTTCATCCGGGGCGTGCCCCATCGCCACGGCAAGCCCCACCTCGGTGAGAAGGGGGATATCGTTCTTACCGTCTCCAATCGCCATTACCTCATCGAGAGACAACCCGAGATATGAAGCCAGAAACCTGATGGCTTCAGCCTTAGAAACTGCCGGATTGATGATGTTGATGAAGTCCAGCTCGGGGAAGGTGACATTCTTGGTATAGGAAAAGCGGAGCCTGTCCTGAAAAAAGGTCATCAGCTCCCCGGCGACCGCCCTCTCCTTCTCGGAGCTAACCCCCAGCGTGGCTTTGATAATCTTCTCCTTCCGGCACAGCGCGGTGAAATTGGTGGTAAAGAGCTCAAGCCCGAAGTAATTGCGCCGGATATCCTGCATCCAGGGCTCCGCGTCCGGCTCTATATAGCAGTGGTCGGGGGTGAAGAAGTCAATGGTTCTAACCTTCTTACCATGGACATAGTCCGCCAGCTCCAGGGCGACTTTTTTCTCAATCGGCTTGAGATAGATGTGCTGGGTGTTATCAGCGCTTGAGACAACCGCCCCGTCGGCAAAGATATGATAGCCATCAAGCTTTAGCTCGGCAAGCACGGGACGCGAGGCTTCATTAACCCGCCCGGTGCAGAGAGACACCGGTATACCCCGCTTTCTCACCTCTGAGATAGCCTTCTTATCCGCCTCGGAGACGATGTTCTGCTCGTTAAGCAGTGTCCCGTCTATGTCAATAACCAGCAGCTTGTAGGTCATGAGACGCAGTATATTTCATGTGGTTCTCCGAGTCAATTCCCCTCGGTCATTGCGAGGAGCCCCTCACGCTTCGCTCAGGGTAAACTCAGCGACATAGCAATATCCTGAATTAGTCGAGACCCTCAGACCGGAAGCCCTCGCAATAACAACAAGGCTAAGGCTATAATAAGAGCTAGTGAGCTACTGGCGGAATCAACATCAGGAGACAGGCGTTGTCCACAAGGACTGGGGCGGGAGACTGCCCGTCGCCCTCATCTACCCCAGCTCTTACTACATCGGCATGTCCAGCCTGGGGGTGCACGCCATTTATAAACTCCTGAATAGCTCTGATGACTTCGTCTGCGAGCGCTTCTTCTGGGAGAGAGAAAATACCGCCTCACCTCTACTGAGTCTGGAGAGCGGGCGCCCCCTCCCTGACTTCCCTCTCATCGCCGTAAGCCTCACCTACGAGCTTGACTACCTCAATATCGCGCCCATCCTGAGAAGAGCCGGTATCCCCATCCACGCAGCTGAGCGCGACGAAAGACACCCGCTAATCATCGCCGGCGGGCCCTGTATCACGGCAAATCCCATGCCGGTAGCGCCATTCTTTGACGCCGTCGCCATCGGCGAAGCCGAGCCAATACTGCCGCCCTTGCTCTCGACTATGAAAGAGAGCATGGCAATCAGAAGAGATGAGCTTCTGGGAAAAATCTCCGGAATTCCCGGCCTCTATCTCCCACAGACCCCCCACCCTACCCGGCGCCAGTTCACTCGAAATCTGGACGAATTCCCCGTAGCCTCTACTATCATCACCAGAGACACCGAGCTGGGCGACCTGTACCTGATTGAAATCCAGCGCGGCTGCAGCTGGGATTGTCGCTTCTGCCTCGTCTCGGGCGCTTTCCACCCCATGCGCTCCCGCTCACTAGAGACCATCCTATCCCAGGTTAAGGAGGGGCTTAAACAGCGCCGGCGCATCGGACTGGTAGGACCGGACGTCTCCGACTATCCACACCTTGAAGAACTTATTACCCGTATGAGGGAGATGGGCGCCGGCATCTCGGTCAGCTCGCTCCGGGTAAACCCTTTCCCCGGGGCGGTTTTGAGTCAGCTGGCAAGCTCAGGGTTGAAGACAATTACCCTAGCGCCCGAAGCCGGCTCGGAGAGACTGCTCAATTTTATAAACAAGTGTGTCAGCCGGGACGACACCCGGGAAGCGGTAGCCCAAACCGCGAGTGAAGGTTTCAGGCAGGTCAAGCTCTACTTCATGATTGGACTGCCGACGGAGGAAGATGAAGACATATCGGCAATGATAGACCTCGTCCTTAGCTGCAAAGAAAGAGCCGATAAAGAGAATAAGGGTACCAGGCTCAACCTGAATCTCGCCCCTTTTATTCCCAAAGCAGGGACACCCTTCCAGCGACAGCCGATGGCACCAATAGACATCTTAAACAAGAGGCTAGCCAGACTCAAGGAAAAGCTCAGCCCTCAGGGCATCACCCTCAAAACCGAGAGTCCCGAATGGAGTGAGGTGCAGGCGGTCTTAGCCCGGGGCGGTAGCGAATTAGCCCGGGCTCTGGCAGATATTGATGTGTCTTCCCTCGCCTCATGGCGCAAAGCCACCACCAAGCACGAGATCGACACCGAGTTCTACGCCCACGGTGAATGGGGGAATGACCAGAAACTCCCCTGGTCAGCTATTGATTTAAATACCAAATACGAAGGAAACGACAAATTCAGCTGATTTGCGAAATTTATGTGACCATAAGAAACAGCGGGAGCCAAGACCTGAAGAAAATTGGAGACCTTATAAGTGGAGTTAATAGGTATTTCTTGCACTTCTTGCAAACCGGCTACCAGCCACGAAAGCACTTGATAAAAGGGTTAACGGAAACGAATTAGCTAATACAGTCGTTAGGGGGTGTCAAGGCAATGTTGTGGATTAGATTCAGTTTAATTCTTGAACTAATGTCAGGTATTTTATTAGCATATGAGTATTTGATACCCCACTCTTGCAGAGTTGACAGGTGGTTGACAGCCAAAATGTCTTCTCGGAATATTCAAGAGAAACGTAGCATGGCGCTATATTTTGGACTTGTTGTTGCAATAATTTTTATTCTGATATTATT
>JAZDNC010000033.1:0-10329 GCA_043800335.1 Chloroflexota bacterium | reverse complement strand
AGCTTCATCCCCATCTCCACACGCCACGACAATATGCGCTTCTCAAAATTGTTTCAGATGTTGTAACTTCAATATAGTCCCCACCTGAGTAATTGTCAACCGCTCAAAGCACATGGTAGTGTTCAAATGCAATTAACGTGGCGGCCATGGTCAAGACCAACACTCCCGCTTGCATCACGACGGCAAGCCAATATTTTTTGAACTCTTCCATAGAAATGAAATAAATAATTGTAGAACATTAAGGAGTTAATGGTTTTCTAGCGGAGGACAACAGAAGCAAGAGGATAGCAGACAAAGGCCAGGAGTAAAGTGACAGGAATGACCAGAAGGAAGCCATATCGCGCCATGAACGGAACCGGCACCCAGCCGCTTCCCACTACTATGGCAGTAGAGGCGACGGCCGAGGGTAAAGCGAAGCCATAGTTAGATGCTACTGCAATTGTCGCTCCTAAAGCTACAGGGTTGCCTGTTCCGCAGGCAACTGCTATTGGAACCATTACGGTATACACAAGCGTCAAAGGAACCATCTTTGATGCTACATTCGTTTGTAGAACTACTAAAAAAACGGAGCAGCCTAAGAAACCCCACAAGGGCAGGGAACGTCCCAAGGGTCCGCATAAACCGATCAGGAATTCAGTTATCCCTGTGTCCGGATTTTGTATCGCTATGGCTAAGACCTGCACCGTAGCCACGAGGGCTATGGCATTCCATTCGACCCCCTCTGTCATCCATTTTGCAAAGCTCAAGACCGGGTGGTCCTTGACTCTGATTGCGCAGAGCAGACTAGCCCCTGCCAGGGGAGGAATAGCAGTGCCAAGCCTGTCAAGGTACACACTTACCGAAGGCAGTATACCACTTATCAGGGTGGGTGAGACCCAGATAATGACCACCGCGAGAAATACGCCTACCGCGATCTTTTCCTCAAGACTGATGGGGGCTAAAAGCTCACATTGCCCACGAACGTATTCAAAGGTCTCTGATTTGCTGATTTTGGTCACGTCAGGTCTCACCACATAGCGATAAAAGCCAAGAAGCATCAGATAGGATAGTAGTCCTGTGGGAATACCAAAGGCTACCCACTGCAGGAAGCTGACACCGTAACCGAAATCGCGCTGAAGCCAGTCGAGCACGGTTAGGATTGTAGAGTGGGCAATCGGCGTAATCGCTGAAGAGGAGGTCGATGCCCAAGCAATCCCCATTATTAGCATGGCGGCAAAACGGTCTCCCTTTTTGTAGCCTAAGGCTTCAAGCATCGGTTCGGCTACAGCCAAGGAAACAAGGCAAGCATTTGTGCTGGATGTGAAGGACCCCAACAGCGTACAGGACAGCAGAAACATAGCCACTAATCTCCAGGGGTGTCCGGAGACAAATCTGCGGCAAATGAACCAAAGTGCAAACCGACGGGAAAAGCCAGTGAATCTAAGAGCTCCACTCAGACCGAACGCATCAATGAGCATCAATACGAGCCGGTTACCCCAAGAGGCAGCAAATAGCTCTGTAGGCTTCATAACTCCGAACACTGCGAAAAGTACTATTGCCATTATGCTGGTAAAGCCTCGGCCTACGGTCGCCCACCAGACTATGGTGAATAGGAAGATACCGACTACTTTCATACCGAGTGAGGTAATGGGTTTGATGGGGGATAACAATAGGAAAATTAACAGCAGAAGAACGCCTAAGCCCGGCCATATCCAACGTTTCCCTGCCACTCGACTCCGCCTGAGTTAACTAGCCCTTTCAGTGGCGACAACCACTGTTTCTGGTTTCGTGACTTTGACCTCTCCCAACCCGGCTTGTCTATACCTGAGTAGAATCGGGTTATCTCAACAATGGAGAAGTTATTTGTTCTACACTATTATCTCAAGTTAAAGGCAAATACCAAAGTCCCTTTGCAAGTAATATACCTTTAGACCAGCGTCTGAGTCAATGAGCTTGAACAAAAAGCCATAAAGTGCATTTAGGTTCACTTTTCTAGAAAGAGTAGGCTAGGGAGTATGTTTTGTATTATCAAGACCTGTGGAACCTCCCCATGAACCCGACCAGTTTCTGTATGTCCTCAAGAGATACAGCGTCATAAATCGAGAAGCGAATGCCCCCGACGGAGCGGTGGCCCCTAATGCCCAGTAAGCCTTCCTTCTCAGCGTCGGCGATGAACTTGTTCTCCAGGTCTTCAGTAGGCAGCCTCATGGTGATGTTCATCCAACTCCGGCTGTCCTTCTCGGCAGTGCCTTTATAGAAATCCGGAGCGGCGTCGATAGCACTATATAGCAAATCCTTCTTGGCAGCATTGATCTTCTCTATCCCGGCTAGGCCGCCCTTACTCTTAATCCACTCCAGTACCAGCTTCATGATATAAACCCCGAACACCGGAGGCGTATTGTAAAGTGATTTACTGTCCGCATGGGTCTTGTAGCTGAGCATCGTTGGAAGGCCTTTGTTGCCTTTTGTCAGAAAATCATTACGGATTACCACCAGCGTCACGCCAGCCGGACCGAGGTTCTTCTGTGCACTGGCATAGAATAGCGAAAACTTCTTGAAATCAAGCTGCCGCGAGGCTATGTCCGATGACATATCAGCCACAAGCGGTACATTGCCGGTATCGGGAAATTCGTGGTATTGAGTCCCTTCGATGGTGTTATTCGTGCAGATATGGAGATAATCTACATCCTCAGGATATTTAATCTCGCTCATCTTTGGCATCCGGCGATACTTCTCACCTTTGGAGGAAAACGCTAAGTGCGCTTTGGCCACAATCCGACATTCATCCAGGGCTTTAGCAGCAAAATAGCCGGTATCCACATAAGCAGCCACATGGCCATCTCCGATGAAGTTCATCGGTACCAACGCAAATTGGGTGGATGCACCGCCGCTCATGAACAGTACGTGGTAATCAGAGGTCAGTCCCAGTAGTTCACGTACCAAGGCAATTGTCTGGTCATTAACTGCCTCAAATTCTTTAGCCCGATGGGAGGTTTCCAGGATTGATATTCCGCTGCCCTGGTAATCGACGAGTTCTTCCTGCATGATCTTGAGTACATCTAGCGGCAAAGCCGCCGGGCCGGGGTTAAAATTGACGTTTCTCTTTACCATCTGTTTCCTCTCATCTATGATTTTTTAGTTTATTCGCGCTATGTTATTAACTGGGTATATTAATATATCTATTACTTCCCACCCGATTAACATAGGATTATACTATTTGCTAATCCAACAATCCATCTAAGTGTGCATCAAGGCAGAGGTTTAGGGCCCCTTTGTAGACGCATTCTGCGCGAGCTTCTTGACATGTTGGGAAATTTGTGTTACATTACGAGTTATAAGAATTAACCGAGGAGTAATAGGGGATACATGGATAAAAACAACATCCATTCTAGCGACCTTCTCTCTGTAGCTGAGGCGTCGGAATTGCTACGCGTGAGTAGAGTAACCGTTCACCGATGGATAGAGAAGGATAAGCTCACTGCCATCCGAATCGGCAATAGTCGTTTTGTGCTGAAGAAAGAGGTTGAGGCGATGTGCACAGCACAGGATGGAGCTGATTTGCAAGCGAGGCTAAGCAATATCCTCGCCCGAAGAACACCTGGGTGGACTTTCACATTTGTTGGTGAGCCAACTGACCATGGTCCGAATACAATGGTGGCCATTGGGCCTGATAGCGAGCGGATCACGTTTCGATTTGAGGTATTGGAGGAGTCGAAGAGCACCGAGCAGGATAAATCACGGCAGGAGACAAAATAGCGGCGGGTGTCTTAGCCACTCACCGCTTGGGTAACGCAACGGGCATGTAGGCCGCCTCCGTGTACCCCTTTAACACTTTAACAATTTATATAAGAAGATGGCAAGACTAAGATTAAACATCAGTGCCCAGGAACTATCTGAGTTGCCGAAGCAAGTTAGTAGCTTACCCTCAGACAATAATGCCATGCGCATTGTGATGGCTATGGCATCTTTAATGAAGAGTGGTGATCTGGGCTTCTGGCTGAGTCCACGGCTAATGCGGCAGCTCAAAACCTTTGCCTCGAAGCAGGGTCGTGACGCTATTAAAAATGGCTCAAGAGAAGTGGATGATACGATTTTCCTTTCGTGGCTTGAGCAGGTAGGCAGCATAGAGCCAGATATACGATGGGAGGTTGAATACCTATCTAATAACGAGGGTATTTACAAGATTTTACTGAAAGGAGGGACAAATGAAAAGAGCCTTCACAATAGTGAGAGTGAGTGCAGAGGACCAGCTTAGGGGATACGGGCCCGACGTTCAGTGGTTCGAGGACGTTCTACCCAATGCACCATTACTGGGATTGGAAGCAACTGAAGCTTTTAGGCGCGTGATTCAGGAACCGGCAACAAGCTGGGAGCGAAGCAAATTTGAGAGTGCAGTGAGAGAAGCTCTAGATTTTTACAATCAAGGACAGGTAGAGGCGCTATTATTTCCAAGGGTGGACCGTGAAACCCGTTTCCTTTTCGGTTCTTTCCCACTTCTTGCGGAGGTCGTGCAGGCTGGACTACAGGTCTACTTTGCCAGGGAGAAGTTTCGCCTTGATCCCAATGACCCCGAAAGCATTGAACGCTACCTTTCGAAAGCAACCCAGGCGCAGGCGTATGTAGAAACCATGAGGTTAAATACTATGAGAGGGAGACGTAGGCGAGCTATTCAAGACCATATGATGCCTACGGGCCGTTCAAAGTGGGCACATGATTATCATTGTTATAGAAAAGATAGCCACCAAGCTCCCGATGAGCAGAGTGGGAGGTACACTGTTAATCCAGAACGAGCCGGTTGCGTGAGGAAATGGGTCGACTGGATTCTAGTCGATGGGCTATCAATAAATAAATGCTGCCAGCGGATGTTGAATGATTCCGGAATAAAGATTCACCGGAGCACAATGGTGTATGTCCTCAGTGACCCGGCATTGATCGGCAAGTTCTACGCTTATGAGACTAAGGTAGAGAGGGACGTCACCGGCAGGAAGCACAAGGCCCGCGTAAATGAAAAGGATTGGCTCTTGGTCTATGAAGACCCCGGTCAGGCCATACTTACTGAGGTGGAGTTCTATGCCCTTCGGGCGAGGTTCCAGCACAATAAGGAGAATAGTCCTCGTAGTACCAAGCATTACTATCCACCACTGAAGTCATTGATTCTCCATAGTTGCGGGAGGCGGATGGTCGGGGTCTACCGAAATGGTCAGCCCTGGTATCGATGCCTGCCTTGCAGAGCCTGGATTAAGGCTATGCCACTTTGGGAACAAGTTCGAGACGGCATTAAAGAGAGACTCCTTGACCCTGGGCGTCTGGTTCCGGCAATTAAGAGCCAGCTTGACAGCGGGCAGAACATCGCCTACCTGGAGGAAGAACTAAAATCAAATAAGCAGCGGATGGAGACGCTGGATGAGGCAGAACAAAAAGCGTTGCGGCTTCACCTGTACCTATCGAACTATCCTCCCGAAAAACTGCAGGCTGAGATCCGCCGCATAAAAGAACAGCGGAAGCAACTCGACGAAAACAGGATGTCTCTAGATGAACAACTGGCTGAACTTAAGCAGGCGGTTGTAGATGAGCAGGGCCTTCGCCGATTCTGTGAGATAGCTGCCCGCAAAGTGGAGACCCTGGACGATGCCAAATGGCGGACAATTTTAGAAGCCATGCACCTTCAGATTCACTTGGATGATAATGCCGTAACTATTAGAGTCTCAGTGCCCGCGGTGGACAATGAAAACAGTGAAATTGTGTCGTGCACTTCCCGATGGTTCGACAGGCGTTCGACTGAGCTCACTTCGTGGTGACTCAGTGGAACCACGCCGAGGGCTCACCATGAGCGGCGCGCAGCTTGACGATTGTATGCAACTAACTAATAGGTAGAGGAAGAATCAGATTTGAAAAAGCTTCTTTCCGGAAATGAGGCTATTGCTTTAGGTGCCTACCACGCCGGGGTAGCTGTGGCTGCCGCCTATCCCGGCACGCCCTCAACCGAGATACTGGAAACTCTGGCTGGATTTGAGGGGCTCTATGTCGAGTGGTCAACCAACGAAAAGGTGGCTCTTGAGGTCGCCATCGGGGCGAGCTACGGCGGCGTGAGAGCACTCGCTGCCATGAAGCACGTTGGTCTCAATGTCGCCGCCGACCCCTTCTTCGCCGTCGCCACTACCGGGGTTGGTGGCGGTCTGGTGATAGTCTCCTGCGACGACCCCGGGATGCACAGCTCCCAGGGGGAGCAGGACAACCGGAACTACGCCCATTTCGCCAAAGTGCCCATGTTTGAGCCAACCGATAGCGAGGATGCCTACAACCTCATGCCCTGGCTCTTTCGGGTGAGCGAAGAGTTTGATACGCCGGTGCTGCTCCGCTCCACCACCCGCATCTCCCACTGTAAGGGCATCGTTCAGGTCGGTGGTGAGAGACCGGTTTCTTCAGCCATCCCGGCTTTTAGGCATGACCCCCAGAAGTATGTCATGATTCCCGCCTACGCCCGGAGGCGCCGGGAGATTATGGAAGACCGTCTGAAGAAGCTCGCTGGATATGTTGAGCAGTTCCCGATGAACCAGATAATCCAGGGGAGCCGTAAGCTGGGGATGATTGCCAGTGGCATCGGCTATCAGTATGCCAGAGATGTTTTTAAGGACGCCTCCTTCCTCAAACTGGTCTCAACTTACCCGCTTCCCGCCGGGCTGATTAAGAAGTTCGCTGGCGGGGTTGAGAAGGTCGTTGTCATCGAGGAGCTTGACCCGTTCCTTGAGGAACAAATCAGAGGACTGGGTATACCCGTCTCCGGGAAGGCTTTTATCCCGCCCTTTGGCGAGCTTAATCCCGACATTGTTCGCGCCGGCGCGGTGAAGGCGGGCTTGGTCCCCGAAAAAGAGAAAAAACTAATCAGTCTGCCGCCGCTGCAGATGCGTCCGCCCCTCCTCTGTCCCGGTTGCCCCCACCGGGCGACCGAATACGGCCTGAGGCGGTTGGGCTACCGGAGTCCGGAGGAGGTGGGAGCGAAACCAGCATTTAAGAGCGGCGGCATCATCGTTACCAGCGATATCGGATGTTACACCCTGGGGGTCATGCCGCCTCTGGGTGCTCTCGATACCTGCGCCTGCATGGGCGCCAGTATCGGTCAGGCAATCGGGCTGGCGAAAGCCGGGGTCAAGGAAAAGATAGTCGCCGTCATCGGCGATTCGACCTTTATGCACTCTGGCATCACCGGGCTGGCGGACATGGTCTACAGTCAAACGGGAATTACCGTCATCATCCTGGATAACGGCACCACCGCCATGACCGGTCACCAGGGACATCCCGCCACCGGCGTCTCCGCCCGTGGGGAGAAGGCGGGCAGGGTTGACCTTGAGGCTCTGGTGAAAGGGATTGGGATAAAGCGCGTAAGTGTCGTTGATGCCTTTAACGTGGGCTTGCTTCAGAAGGCTATAAAAGCGTCCATTAACAGCGGTGAGCCTTCTGTCGTTATCGCCCGGGGAGACTGCCCGCTCAATGTCGGGGCGGGGGCCAAACCGCTCGTCATTGACCGGGAAGCCTGCGGCAACTGCCAGCTCTGCCTGGGACTGGGCTGTCCGGCGATAACACTCGCCGGGGGTAAACCTGAGATAACCGAGCTCTGCGCGGGGGAAACTTGCGGTGTTTGTGCCCGCATCTGTCCCCAGAGTGCGATTGGGGAAACCAGACCATGAGAAGCGTGAACATACTTATCGCCGGTGTCGGCGGGCAGGGTGTGATTTTAGCCAGTGACCTCGTCGCCGAGGTCGCCCTGTCCGCAGGCTATGACGTCAAGAAGTCCGACTCCATCGGCATGGCGCAGCGGGGCGGTAGCGTGGTGAGCCACGTGAGGTTCAGTGAGAAGGTCTTTTCACCCCTGATTAGCGAGGGCGGGGCCGATTTTCTCCTCGCCTTTGAAGAGCTTGAGGCGGCGCGCTGGGCTTCTTACCTCAAGCCGCAGGGGATGGCGCTAGTGGCTGATGTGGTTCTCCCCCCGCTCACCGTCATCGGTAGTAAGTCGCCCTATCCGGCCTGGGACGGTATAAAAAAGATACTGGGTCAGCTCACTGGTAAAGTCTATCTCGTCCCGGTGAGTGCCATCGCCCGGGAGCTCGACGACCCGAGGGCGCTCAACATGGTGATGCTGGGCTTTCTGTCTGCTTTTCTGGGGATGGAAAAGTCCCTCTGGGAGGAGAAGATTCGGGGCAGGCTTTCCCCGAGATTTATCAGCGCGGGTCTTGCCGCATTCTTGAAGGGCGGGGCGGAGGGGACTAAAATAGTGGCGAAGGAGGGATATGGTGATGCGTGACACTGAACACGAAACTATGCCTCGCAAGGAAATTGAGAAACTCCAGCTGGAGCGTCTCAAGAAGACGGTCGGGCTGGTCTACGAAAAAGTCCCCTTCTACCGCCGCGCGCTCCGGGAAAAGAAGCTCACCCCCGATGACATAAAGTCCGTCGCCGATGTAGCCAGACTGCCCTTCACCTCGAAGCTTGACTTCCGTGACAACTATCCCTACGGTCTTATGACCGTCCCGCTGGAAGGGGTGGTACGCCTCCAGTCCTCCAGCGGCACCACGGGTAAGCCGGTGATTGCTCCCTATACCCAGAATGACATTGACACCTGGGCGGAGCTGATGGCGCGCTCCCTCGCCTGTGCCGGGGTAAAAAAAGGTGACATTGTCCAGAACGCCTACGGCTACGGGCTTTTTACCGGCGGGCTGGGCATCCACTACGGGGCGGAGAGACTGGGGGTGGTGGTCGTTCCCGCCTCCGCCGGCAACACCAAGCGGCAAATCATGCTGATGCAGGACTTGGGCTCTACCGTGCTCACCTGCACCCCATCATACTCTCTGATTGTTTATGAGACTGCCAAAGAGATGGGGGTTGAAATCAGGGAGACCAAGCTGAAACTGGGGGTGCTGGGTGCCGAGCCCTGGTCGGAGAAGATGCGGGATGACATAGAATCAAAGCTCGGAATTCAGGCACTCAACATCTACGGGCTCACCGAGATTATCGGTCCCGGCGTCTCGGTGGAGTGCCCGCACAAGTGCGGGATGCACATCTGGGAAGACCACTTCCTGCCCGAGATTATTGACCCGGCAACGGGTGAGCCACTGCCCTACGGCAAAGAGGGCGAGCTGGTTATCACTACACTCACCAAGGAAGCCCAGCCCATCCTCCGCTTCCGCACCCGGGACATCACCTCCCTTAACCCGGAGAAGTGCGCCTGCGGCAGGACGATGGTCAGGATGGGCAGGGTGATGGGGCGGAGCGACGACATGATTCGCGTCCGCGGGGTGAGCGTCTTCCCCTCGCAGATAGAGGGCGTGCTCCTGGCGGTGCAGGGGGTCGAGCCGCAGTACATGATTATCGTTGACCGCGCCCAGACCTTCGCCTCGGACGAGCTTGAAATCTGGGTGGAGGTCTCGGAGGGGGTCTTCTCCGACGAGATGGCGAAGATGGATGCCCTCAAGAGGAAGATTCAAGGCGAGCTTGACAGCGTGCTCGGCGTCAGAGCCAATATCAAGCTGGTTTCGCCCAAGTCCATCGCCCGCACCGAGGGCAAGGCGAAGCGGGTGTTTGACCGCTCGGAACTACCGAAGAACTAGAGTTTATTTCCCCCTTTTGTAAAGGGGTTCACCCTGAGTAAGGTATCACCCTGAAGGGGAGTTAAGGGGGATTATTGAATTCCTTAATCCCTCAGAGTCTCCCCTTGTAAAAGTGAACAGTTGACAATAAAATTCATAATTCGCCTGATGTGAGTAGCATTAGGCGAATTGGTTTGTAGGGTTAGAGGGGTTCATTCCAAAATTATGCTTTCAAGAAGTTGAGAATGGCATTGGCGTTCCGGGTCACGAAAAAGCATCTGCTGTAGTTCACGAGGAGTGCCTTGCCGCGGCGGCTTTAAAGGCTGCGGAAGACTCGCAAAAAGAGGGATTGCTCCGCTATTTAGTCGACTACGAAGAGAAACACGCCCCAAATGACTGGGCAAAGGGTGTCTCGGGTGGGAGTGCCGACATCTGCTGGGAGTGGACCGACGTCGGAATCCCCGCCACAAAGATACGCCCTCTTCTAAATGCGGGACTTGTCTCAATTGTATTCTCAACGAATAGTTCAACTTACTATTCTCTTGTGGGTAGAACGGCCATCAAAGAAGCTCTCGGGAAGAAGGACGAGCTTACAGCGGCGCCGACAAAGTCATCGGGGTAGCTACCATCTTGATGGGCTTCGGCGTGGTTCCAGTGAATGTCACTCGTTCCGATTAGTCGTCAGAGTGAACCAGAACTGAGCTCAGTCGAACGGAGAGGCTAGGGGAGGGTGAATTTACCCCCCTCACTCTAACTCTCTCGGAGACGG
>JAZDNC010000001.1:0-2045 GCA_043800335.1 Chloroflexota bacterium | reverse complement strand
CCTTCCTTTCGCCTCGCTTGCCGAAATGCTAAAGTACGTAAACGGCAATGGGACACTCAAGATTGAGGCTCAGGACAAGAAGGTTTCCCTGGCATGGGACGGCGGCACCGCCAGCTACCCCACAGAGGCTGTCCAAGACTTCCCGGTACTACCCGAAATGCCGACCAGGGCCGAGGGCTCAATTGATGGCGACACCTTGATACCGGCGATGCTGACTGCTTTACCCTACAGGGCCACCGAAGACACCCGGCCGGTACTTAGCGGCATAACCCTGGTGTTGGGAACTCCCCTCGAGATAGCTGCCGGCGACGGTTTCAGGATGAGCCACCAGGCATTGGGGCTTTCCTTCCCACTTGAGGAGAAAATCATTCTACCAGCGCACAGCGTGGCCATCATGGGGCACGTCTTTGCCAAGACACCCCGGACACCCCCAGCAACTGCCGATTCCCTGATACCGATAATTATCGCCAAGCGGCAGCTCCACATGGCTCTCACCGGTGACAACAAGGTCCGATTCGACTTCGGCCGGACGGCATCCGTTGTCATCAACCTGATCCAGGGGAACCCCCCTGATTTCCTGGCGCTCATTCCCAAGGGAGAGCCCGTATTGCAGAGCAATCTTTTCGCCCCACAGCTAGAAGCGGCCGTCAAGCGGGTCAGGGACATCGCCAAAAACGGCAGCGGTATTGTCCGCATGGTTTTCGCTGATGGCAAGCTTATTGTTTCCGCCAAGGGCGAAGACCAGGAGATCAGCGCTACCATGGACACGCTAAACACCCAGGGCGAACCGGGGAGAACGGCACTCAACCACAAATACATCCTCGACTACCTCTCCGGCAAAAAGGGTATCATCATCTTCTCCAAGTACACCGATACCGGCCCGGTAGTCTTCGAGTACCAGAATTCGCCGCGTGTTCTAATCATGCCCATGTTCGTACAATGGGGTGATGAGCCGGCCGCCGAGACACCGGCAGCCAAGGCAGTGGAAGAGGCGGAAGCATCTGTCGAACAGCAAGAGACCGCGTCTGAAGTAGAGCAGGAAACCGGCGAGGAGGAGCCGGTTGCCACGGAGTAGACCAATTCACGGAATTAACCTGGGGGTGCTGGGGCAGGCGAGCTCCAGCACCCCACTTTATTAGTTAGTAATATACCATGAAAGGAGTCACATGACAACAGGAAAAAAAGTTGACGGATGGATAGACGACCTGGTTGGCGCCCTCTTTGACCCCATCATAGTAATGCCCGGCGGCTGGGGAGATGACTTGCCCGAGTGGCTGAGAACCAGGGTTAAACTTGAGTGCCTTGGCGAAAACATTGTGGCACTACGAGAGGGGAGAGAGTTGACCGCGACCGATGCCGAGGCCGCCTGCTACCTTTTTACCGCCTCGCTCACCGCGCCGATCGGAGGCGACTGGACCCAGATATACCTGTACGTCGCCGGCGGTGAGTTGAAGGATAAAATGCCGGAAGACATAAAGGTAGAGTCCTTGACCGAGAGCCAGTGGCGCGACTTGAAGCAACTGAAGGACTGGATTTATCGGCAGCGGGTAAAGCACCGCAAGGAGAAGGCACGCGGACAGCGCCAAGAGGCAAAAGAGGAAGCCGAGGCAAAGGAGCTGGCGACTGCGCCAGTCCAGCCCTCATTCTTCTAGTGTGTGTCCAGAATTGTGTCAAAGTGATGCAAAGCGATGTAATCTGGTTCACAGTGATGCAGTTTACTTTAAGATTAATTGTAAACTTTTCTTATTCTCTAACAAGACTCGGTGAAATTGGCAAAGCACCTCATCAAGGAACAGGTTGACCATTTCCATTAACAAGCCCGACGAAGAGGCCAGATTTCCATTTTAGAGGCTCTCCCGACTCATTACCGGGAGAGCCTCTTTTTTTACCTATTGCACGAAACAAGCTTATGTGACCGGCGGATATTCTCTGAAAAGATTCACCGTCATGCAGCTTCTATATAAGGCTACCCATTCTTAAGCCTGACGATACCTGTCACCGTAATAAGTTTTACCACGTCATCGGGGTACCTTAGCCTCAGTGAG
>JAZDNC010000092.1:0-10276 GCA_043800335.1 Chloroflexota bacterium | reverse complement strand
ATATCGGTCGCCCCGAAGGCGCAGGCGAGCATGAGCGCCGCGGCGAGGGCTAAGCCGAGCAGGCTCAGCACCCACAGGCTACGCTTGGGGCGTTTTTCAGATGCCAGCTTCATTTAGTCCTCATAAACAAAAAACCCTGCTCCGAGGAACAGGGGTCTATAAACAACTTTAAATTCCCCCAATCTCCGCGGAGGTAACCAGCTGAAGGGGGCTGTGTTCTGACTTCTGGCTTACCAGTTACAGCAGGCGGGACTGTGCCGGAATCTCACCGGGCTTGCCACCAATTTAAGTCCTGAATTACTTCAGGACACCCCCGGGCAATATTAAGTTAATACAAAGAATAGCAGAAAAGTGAAGGGAAGGCAAGAAGAAAGCAAGTAGTTATTCTATGTCCCAAGAGCTTTTCTGAGTGAGCTAAGCATAGAAGAGTGTTTCTCCACCAAATCATCCAGGAGGCTCTGATATTTATCAAGTTTACCCTTGATTATCCTGTGAAGTTCCTTGCCGTCATTAGGCAGTCCATAATCTATAACACGCAGGTCAGCTAATCTTGCGGCTCTCAAAATCCAGAATTCAAGACTTGGTATGAGGAGGACTACGGAATTATTTCTGGCGTGGTCATAAAGAATCTTGATGTCTTGGTCGGTGAGGTGACTATGCAACTGCACTTCTTTGAGGTAAGGGGGCTGGGGATTCCCATGGTCTTCATCCAGTAAAGCTAGGCAATTAGCCTTCTTGCGTAATTCGTTACAGACCGCACCCTTACCTTTAAATTCGTGAACAATATCTCTGCGGGAGATTCGCCTTAGAGTCTGCACAAGGTTTATGTCAGGGAAGCACTCGACGAAAATCATTTAACTTTTAGGTATCGGTCGAGATTGGAGAAGACATCTATTTCCATAATCTCTTCAATCTCACCCGCTTCTAGAGGTCTCACCTTAGTTTGGTAATTATCAAAGTATACGATAAAGACAGCAATGTCGGCTTTCTTGGATTTTTCTATTATGGGACCTAAAAAATAAGGATTGTGCGTTGAGATGAAGTATTGATTGCCATCATCCATCGCAATCATCTCTGCCATTTGTTTGGTGTAGAAGGGAAAGGCGTGCGCCTCCGGCTCTTCAAAGACCAGAGTTGAGTTTTTGTTGGAGAGAATAGCGCAGATATAAAAGACCATTCTTTGAAGAGTGTCAGAGACAATGGAATACGGGTAAGAAATATCTACATCCTCAAGCTGTTTCCTGACTTCAATTCTGTTTTCTTGTGGCTTGAGAATAAGTCTCAAACCGTAGGGGACAAATATTTGGTTTGCCTCTGTTCTCATGTCTTTATGAGTCATCAAGAGCGACAAGAGGTTTTCTCCGCTCGGAGGCAGGAGAAATTCTGATTCGAGACGCTTGAACAATTGGCGTATGGCAAACCTGTAAAACTTGACGTCGCCCTGACCGTCTTTGAAGTGTGCCGAATAACCACCTAAGCTCAGGTTTCTGTAGTCGCCTTGAAAATTGGCAGCCCATTCCTTCTCTTGAGATGCCATCCCAGAAAAGTTACCGTTCTTGAACCCCAAGGTTAGAATGCTATTATCAATCCCAATACTCAAATTATCAGCTATAGTCTCATCATAAAAGAGGTTACTTACTCTCTCAAATCTCACGAATTCTCCAAGTTCTCCATAGTTGTGATAAAACACCCATGAAAAGAAACCCAGAGCCTCTAAAATATTTGACTTGCCGACATTGGGTTCGCCAATGAAGAGATTGAGTCTCTTGCAGTCGAGACCGAGGCTCTTTATTGATTTGAAGTTGTTGATAGTTAGCTTGTTTATCATATTGCCTCCGCTTCAGGCAAAGTGATTATACTTAAGAAGCGTTTAGTTAGCAAGCACTAGATTGAGCAAGAGATTCTTGTCAGTATCTCAAACAGCTTTCTCGTAGCTGGCTTTCAGCTTGTCGATGGCGGACTTTATCGTTTCCCCGGGGTGAAAGATGGCGGCTCCCGCTACCAGAATTGTCGCCCCGGCGGCAACCGCTTTCGGCGCGGTCTCCGTGTTGACTCCGCCGTCGACCTCAAGCTCGGCGGTGAGCTTTCTTTTGTCCAGTTCCTTGCGCACGCGGGAGATTTTGTCCAGCTGGCTCTGGATAAATGTTTGTCCTGAAGCCCCGGGGTTCACCGTCATGACCAGCACCAGGTCAAGATAGGGCAGGACTTCTTCGATTGAGCTTAACGGCGTCCCCGGGTTGATTGCCACTCCCGCCTTTACCCCGGCTTCTTTGATGAGCTGGATAACCCGGTGAATATGGGGGCAGGTTTCGATGTGCACGGTGATGATACTTACCCCGATTTTGCTGAAATCGGTTATGTAGCGCTCCGGTTGCATCACCATAAGATGGGCATCCAGAGGCAATTTGGTGCTTCTTTTCACGGCGGCGGTGACCGCAGTCCCGTAAGAGATAGCGGGCACAAACTGTCCGTCCATAATATCAATATGAATGTAGTCCGCGCCAGCTTCTTCTGCTTCCTTTACCTGTTCGTTCAGTTTGCCGAAGTCTGCCGAAAGGATTGATGGCGATAGCTTTACCCTAGACATTTTTGTCCCTCTTAAGTTGCCTTATGGCTCTTTTCAACGCTAGTTCAACCTGCTCCGGCGCGGTGCCTCCGGGGATGTTCCTGGCTTCAATTGACGAGGTCAAAGAAATATCAAAGACATCTTTTTCAAAAAGGGGCGAAAACTCTCGGTATTCAGCGAGGGTCAGCTCGCCAAAGCTCTTATTCTTTGAGACGGCGTAGCTTACCAGCCTGCCGATAGTGGCGTGGGCGTTACGGAAGCTCTCACCTTTTTTCGTAAGGTAATCGGCAAGGTCGGTGGCGAGCATGTAGCCCTTCTCCGCGGCGGCGCGCATCTTTTCTGCTTTGACCTTCATCGTCTTCAGGAGTCCGGTGAACACCTCAAGGATGAGGCTCAGGCTGTCCACCGTATCAAAAAGCCCCTCCTTATCTTCTTGAAGGTCCCGGTTGTAGGCAAGGGGAAGCCCTTTCATTACGGTGAGCATCGCCATCAGATGACCGTAAATACGTCCCGTCTTGCCTCTTGCCAGCTCCGCCACATCGGGGTTTTTCTTCTGGGGCATGATTGAGCTTCCCGTGGCGTAGGCTTCGTCAAGCTCAATAAAGTCGAACTCGGCAGAAGACCAGATTACGATTTCCTCCGCCAGCCTTGAGAGGTGCAGCATAAGGATGCTGGCGGCTGATTCAAACTCGATGACAAAGTCCCGGTCGGAGACAGCGTCAAGACTGTTTTGGCTGATTTCCTTGAACCCCAGCGCTTTTGCCACGAACTTGCGGTCGATGGGGTAGCTGACCCCCGCCAGCGCCCCCGAACCCAGGGGCATCACATCGGTGCGCTGAAAAGTATCCTTGAAGCGGGCTTTATCCCGTTCCAGCATCTCAAAATAAGCCAGAAGGTGATGGGCGAAGAGCACCGGCTGGGCTAACTGCAGATGGGTGTAGCCGGGCATGATGACCGCCTGATTCTGACTGGCGCACTCAAGCAAAGTCTTCTGGAATGTCTTCAGTTTCTCAAGAATCTCACGGATGGCATCTTTTACGAAAAGGCGCATGTCCAATGCTGCCTGGTCGTTCCGGGAGCGGGCGGTGTGGAGCTTTCTTCCCGCTTCGCCGACAAGCTCGGTAAGACGGGCTTCGACCGCCATGTGGATGTCTTCTTGCTCCGGCTTGAACCTAAACTTGCCCCGGTCGAGCTCTTTCTTGACCTTATTTAATCCCCTGACAATGGCTCTGGCGTCTTCGCTGGAGATTATCTTCTGTCTTGCCAGCATTCTGGCGTGGGCGACCGAGCCGGCGATGTCATAGAGATAGAGGCGCCGGTCGAAGGCGAGTGAGCCGGTGAACTCGTTTACCCGTCTATCGGCTTCCTTGTGAAAGCGCCCGCGGCTGAGGCTCATCTTTTTGCCTCATCCGGTTGCTGCGCCTGTGCCTGAACCCTTGCCGGAAGCCCCCAGATGTGAATAAAACCGGGTGAAGCGGCCTGGTTGAAGGCGTCGCCTTTATCGTATGTCGCCAGGCTGAAGCTGTAGAGGGAGAACTTAGATTTTCTCCCGACAACCCGGCAGTTGCCCTTGAAGAGCCTCACCCTCACCTCGCCGGTTACCCAGCGCTGGGTGCTCTCAACGAAAGCGGCGAGGTCTTCGCGGAGGCGGGTGAACCAGAGCCCGTTATAGACCAGGTCGGCGTACTCCTGGGCGACCCTCTCCTTGAAACGGACCTGAGTCTTCGCCAGGGTTATGGCTTCGAGAGCTTTATGAGCGGTAAGGAGGACGGTCGCTGCGGGCGCCTCGTAGACCTCGCGCGACTTTATACCCACCAGGCGGTTTTCCACCATGTCAATACGCCCCACGCCGTTCTCCCCGGCGACCTCGTTGAGCCTCTGGATAAGGCTGACCCCTTTCATTTTCTTGCCGTCGAGTCTGACCGGGATACCCTTCTCAAAGCCTATCTCAACATACGTCGGCTTATCCGGGGTCTTTTCCACCGGTCTGGTCAGAACGAAGACCTCTTCCGGCGGCTCTGCCCAGGGGTCTTCCAGGACACCGCACTCAATACTTCGCCCCCACAAATTGGCATCAACCGAGTAGGGGCTTTTCACCGTGGCCGGTACCGGGATACCGTGTTTTTTGGAATACTTTATCGTCTCCTCCCGGCTCATGCCCCACTCGCGGGCGGGGGCGATGATTTTGAGCTCCGGGGCGAGGGTGCTGACCCCCACATCGAATCTGACCTGGTCGTTGCCCTTGCCGGTACAGCCGTGAGCCACGGCAGTGGCGCCCTCTTCCCGCGCTACCTGAGTGAGCGTCCGGGCGATGAGAGGACGGGCTAAAGCCGTGGCGAGTGGGTAACCGCCCTCGTAGATGGCACCAACCTTGAGGGCAGGGAAAATGAACTCGCTGACCAGTGTCTCCTTCATGTCTCTGACGATGGCTTTTGTGGCACCGGTCTTGAGGGCTTTCTTTCTGATGGTGGTGAGGTCGCGCTCGTTGCCGATGTCAAGGGTAAGGGTGATAACATCCAGCTCATACTTCTCTTTAATCCACTTGATGGCGGCTGAGGTATCCAGTCCGCCGCTATAGGCTAAGACCACTTTCTCCGGCACGGTAACCCCCTTTAGACTCAGCGTCTTATCTTGAAATTCTTTGGCAAAAAGCCCCTACCCCGATAGGCCAGACCTGCCTACTAGTTTGAATCAGACCTCGCTATTGGGACTCTACCCAGCCTCAACCTTACTTAAAGCCTTGTCCATCATCTCAGTCGCCAAATCAGCATCCTGATTCGTGATAATGAGCGGCGGTGCGATGCGTATAGTGTTGGGCTTGACCGCGTTGACCAGAAGCCCCTGCCCCAGACAGGCAGTGAGCAGGTTAGACGAGGCGTCTTTGGTAAGCCCCAGCCCGATGAGAAGCCCCTTGCCGCGAACCTCGGAGATGAGAGGGTGCTTCTTCTTGAGGTCGTTAAGGTTCTTGAAGAAGTGCCGGCTCACGCGCCGGACATGGGCCGGGATGTCATTATCCAGTATATATTTCACCACGGCGTATGAGGTGGCGCAGACCAGCGGGTTACCGCAGTAGGTGCCGCCGTGGTTACCGGGGACAAAGACGTTAGCCTTATCCTTGCAGAGGAAGGCGCTGATGGGGACGCCGCCGCCCATGCCCTTGGCCAGCGTCATGATGTCCGGCTCGATGCCGTACTGCTGGTAGGCAAAAAGGGTGCCGGTGCGCGCCATCCCCGTCTGCACCTCGTCCAGGATGAGCAGGATGCCTTTTTCATCGCACCAGGCGCGCAGTTCCTTGATATACTTGGGGTCGGCAGGATAGACTCCGCCCTCGCCCTGAACCAATTCCAGCATAACGGCGCAGGTTCTCTCGTTGGTCGCCTTCTTCACCGCATCAATGTCGTTGAAGGGGACGTTCCTGAAGCCGACCGGTAGCGGCAGGTAAGGGTCCTGATAGAAGGCCTGCCCCGTGGCGGCGGTCATCGCCAGGGTGCGCCCGTGCCAGGAGTTGAACATGGTGATGACCTCGTAGGCGCCGTTGAGCTTTAAAAAGCCGTAGCGCCGCGCCAGTTTCACCGCGCCCTCGCAGGCTTCGGAGCCACTCGACTGGTAGAAAATCTTGTTGAGGCAGCTATTTCCCATGAGTAGCTCGGCAAGCTGATACTGGGGAATGGTGTAGTAGACCTGTGAGACCTGAATCAGCTTGGCGGCTTGCTCCTGGATAGCTTTGACCATTACCGGGTGGGAGTGCCCCAGACAGCAGACGGCGAAACCGGCGAAGAAGTCGAGGTATTTCTTCCCCTTCTCGTCCCAGAGCCAGACGCCTTCTCCCCTGACCAGAACCAGGGGGACACGCCGGAAAGTCCCCATGTGATACTTTTTATCCAGTTCCATCCAGTCTGCCATTTAAGTCCTCCTGTAATCTTCGGCTCTATTTCGCCACTACTTTGGTGCCGGGATAGCTTCCGAGCATCTCCTGAATCAGGGCGTGGGGCTTTCTCCCATCAATGATTGAGGCGCTTCCAGTTGTTCTGACCGCCCTGGCGCAGGCTCTTATCTTGGGAATCATACCCCCCGAGGCGACTCCTGATTTAATCAGTTCCTCGGCGGATTTCGGGGTGAGCTCCGGAATCAGTTTCCCCTGCTTATCCAGAATCCCGGCGACATCGGTAAGGAAAACCAGCGTTTTCGCCCCAATCGCCTCGGCAATCTCGCCGGCGATGGTGTCGGCGTTGTTGTTGAGAAGCCCCGGCGATTCTTCCTGTCTATCCTGCGAGTACAGCGAGATGGGTGAAATCACCGGGATGAAGCCCACCGCGACCAGCGTCTCCAGAAGTCTGGCGTCAACCTTTACGGTGCGCCCTACGTAGCCCATCTCCGGGTTGGCGACGTCTCCTTGTACCAACGCGCCATCAGCTCCGGATATGCCAACCGCTCTGCCGCCCATGTTGTTGAGCTGGGCGACTAGGTCTTTGTTGACCAGTCCGGAGAGCACCGCGTTCACTACCTCGAGGCTCTGGGCATCGGTCACGCGCTCACCCTGGACGAAATTTGTCTTGACCCCCAGTCTGGTGAGCCAGTCGGTGATGATTTTACCCCCGCCGTGAATTACGATTACCGGCTTCCCCTGCTTCTGAAGGGTGATGATGTCCTCAAGGGTGGTGTCCTTGCTACCCAGGGTTGAGCCACCTATCTTGACCACAATGGCGTCTTTAAGCGGGCTGACCATAGCTTAATCTCTCTCCTACGTCGTGTAGTAGCTATTGACCTTGACGTACTCCTCGGTCATATCGCAGCCCCAGGCGGTGGCGGCAGTCTTCCCCATGTTGACATTAAGGTTAATGACCACCTCTTTTTTCCTGAGCACTTTTACTGCCTCATTGCGCTCAAAGGGCAAAATCTTTCCCCTTTTCATGATGGGTATGCCACCGATTTCAAGGTCAAGCTTTTCTTCTTGAATCGCCACTCCGGCTCTCCCTGCGGCGGCGATGATTCTCCCCCAGTTGGGGTCGTTGCCGTAGATGGCGGTCTTGACTAGAGACGAACCAGCGATGGTGCGGGCGACGGCTCTACCTTCTATAATATTCGCCGCACCCGTCACGTTCACCTCAATCAGCTTGGTGGCGCCCTCGCCGTCGGCGGCCATTTTCTTAGCCAGCGTGATGCAGACCTTATCCAGTGCTTCTCTGAAGACCTTAGCTTTGGCGCTTCTTACCGTGATGGGCTTATTCCCGGCAAGCCCGTTGGCAAGGAGGAGCAGGGCGTCATTGGGGCTGGTGTCACCGTCAACGGTAATCATATTGAAAGACTTATCCGCCGATTCCCTGAGGGCTTTCTGGAGAAAGCCGGGTTCAACACTGGCATCGGTGGCGATGAAACACAGCATGGTCGCCAGGTTGGGGTGAATCATGCCTGAGCCCTTGGTGACCCCGCCGATGGTGAAATCAAGTTCGCCGTCTCTGACCCTGACCGCCGTCTCCTTGGGCACCCTGTCGGTGGTCATCATCGCCCTTGCCAGTGTATGTCCGTCGTCTTCTGAGAGTTTAATTCTGGAGACGCCGGCTCTTATCTTAGCCATGGGTAACTGGACGCCGGTCACCCCGGTTGAGGCAACCAGCACATCTTCGGGGGTGATGCCGAGATTACGTCCCGCCAGCACCGCCATCTCTCTGGCGTTTTTGAGTCCCTGGGCTCCGGTGAAGGCGTTAGCCACGCCGGCATTGATGAAGACGGCTTGAGCCTTACCCCTTTTTATTCTCTCCTGGCAGAGGACTATCGTCGCTGCCCTGACCCTGAGTGTGGTGAAGACACCGGCGGCGGCACAGGGCGCTTCTGAGTAAAGAATGCCCAAATCAAGCTTGTCCTCGCCCTCGGTTTTGAGACCGGCGTAGACCGCCCCCGCCTTGAATCCCTCTGGCGAGGAAACGCTACCCCCTCTCACGAAGCTGATTTTGGTCACAGGCTAAACTATAACACATAAGATTTGGCGAGGCAATGAGTTTTTGAGACTACCCCCATATTGGAAGACAGACTCCGGGTGGTAAAAACCCTTCGTTTCTGCTAAAATCCCCCGCAAAAGGAGGTAGTCATGGAAGCGAAGACAGTCTATTTTGAAAATCCCGGTAAGGACAACACCGATGCCGTTTTCAAGATTGTGGCGGAGAGGGCGAAAGCGCTTAGCATCAAGACCGTGGTCGTGGCGTCAACCACAGGGGGCAACGCGGTCAAGGCGGTTAATGCTCTTAGTGGTTTGAAAGTAGTCGCGGTCGCCCACAGCACCGGTTTTCGCGAGCCGAACTCCCAGGAGTTCACCGCAGAGAATCAGAAGCTTGTTGAGAGCAAGGGGGGCAAGGTTCTAATCACCACCCACCTCTTCTCGGGTCTTTCCGCCGCTATGCGCAAAAAGTTCAGCACCTATGAAATCGGTGACATTGTTGCCAACACCCTCAGGGTTTTCGGACAGGGGATGAAGGTCGTCTGCGAGACATCGGTAATGGCGGCCGACGCCGGACTCATCAGGACCGATGAGGATGTTATTGCGGTAGCCGGCACCAGCCGTGGGGCTGACTTGGCGGTGGTGATAAGGGCGGCTCCATCCGGCGACTTCTTCGACCTGAAGGTAAAAGAGATACTCTGTAAGCCCCGTCTCTAGGGCATTCGTGGCTAGCGAGATTGCAGTCGTGTCGTTTTAGATAGTTAACGGCTGAAGTCAATTTAAAGGCAGAGGACGTTGTGCCTCTGCCTTTTTATTTTCCGGGGGCTCACCCTTCGACGGGCTCAGGGCGAGCGGATTTGATTAGAATCCTATTCTAGAGCTTTCGAAGCCGCTCGTGGTGAGCCTTCGGCGTGGTTCCACTGAGTCACTCGTTCCGATTAGTCGTCAGAGTGAACCACGAAGTGAGACCTCGGCGTGAGCTCGGTCGAACGCTTGTCGAACCATAGCGGCACCAGGCGTACAAATATGCCCTCAACCAGCTCGGGGTGTGAGGTATCGGGCTGTCTTCTTCTGGCGGTGATTTATGCGACTAGTTCAGAACCGACAGAAGATTACCGACCGGCACCTGAGCGATAGACCGTTGTCTCAGTGAAAGACTGCAATTCACGGTGTAGCACAGGCGGCGTCCCTCCCTCTGTTTCGAGATATAACCGCCCCTCTCCAGGTCAGAGAGAATTTTAAAGGTTGTCCTTTCCGTGATGCCGATGGTCTGGGCAAGCTCACGGGCGGTTACCCTCCGGTTCACGGCAAGCTGGCGGAGCACGACAGCGTGGTTAGTCAGAAAACTCCATTCTGCCATGTCTTAGCCCTCCTCTCTTGGTTGCATATTGACAGGCGAGTGCTTATACATTATAATCTACTTATAAGTGAGCATACGCTACTAAATGAACATTCATACATGAATAACATATCATATATTCCGTAATTAAGCAAGTGTTTATTCACATAGTAGATTAAAAAGGAGGGCTAAATGAGGGCGCAAACACAGGATGTTCAGACGGCTCTGGATAAACTGAGTGAAGGGCAAACCGTTACCTACAAGCTCCCTGAGACCTTCGGCAGTGAGTTTGCCCATATTCAGCGTAACCCCGAGGGTAAGGGCAAGAAGTACACCCTCACTCTGGAGAAGACGGAGGCGAGTAAGCCCACCGGTAAGAAAACAGTCTTCATGGAACACAACAGCTCGAGATTTGTGGCTAACTGGGTACACCAGTTCT
>JAZDNC010000077.1:0-9100 GCA_043800335.1 Chloroflexota bacterium | reverse complement strand
CATCCCCTGAAGCCCCACTGAGACTCCCATTTTCATTTTACTTCTTCATCATCCCGATAAACTTATCAAATAGGTAGCGGTTGTCCTGCGGTCCCGGCGAGGCTTCGGGGTGATACTGGATGCAGAAGATTGGCAGTTCTTTGTGGACAAGCCCCTCTACCGTGCCGTCATTCAAATTTATATGGCTTACCTCAAGCCCGTCTTTTAATGTGTCGGGGTCAACCGCGTAGCCGTGGTTCTGGGAGGTGATGTAGACCCTGCCCGTCGCCAGCTCTTTTACCGGGTGGTTGCCGCCTCTGTGCCCGAACTTGAGCTTGAAGGTCTTAGCCCCGAAGACCTGTGCTACCAGTTGGTTGCCGAGGCAGATGCCCATGATGGGCTTCTTCCCGATAAGCTCCCCGATTTCTTTCACCAGATAGCCGAGGAGCGCCGGGTCGCCGGGTCCTGGCGAGAGGGCGATGCCATCAGGATTCAAATCAAGGACTTCACGGGCTTTCGCGGTGCAGGGGACGACGGTGACTTTACAGCCCAGCCGGCTGAAGTTGCGCAGGATATTGAGTTTCAGCCCGCAGTCAACCACGACCACATGAAGGGAGCCGGGGTTTGCCACCGGGTCTACCCAGGCATAGGAAATTCTGGTGCTGACTTCTCTCACGAAGTCGACCTCGTCGTATCTGGGGAGACGCTTTAGCTCCTTGACTGCCTCATCAGGAGTCTTGCAGCTCGTGAGCATGCCCATCATGGCGCCGGCAGAGCGCAGTTTCCGGGTCACGGCGCGGGTGTCTATGCCGGAAATTCCAGGGATGTTGCCCTCAGTCAGATATTCGTGGAGCGTCTTCTGGCTCAGGTAGTGACTCGGTACGTGGCAGTTCTCCCTGACCACGAAGCCGCGCACCTGAATCTTCAGGGACTCAAAGTCTGTATCGTTCGTGCCATAGTTACCGATGAGGGTGTAGGTGGGCACCACAATCTGCCCGGCGAACGAGGGGTCGGTGAGCGCCTCCTGATAGCCGGTCATCGCCGTGTCAAAGACGACCTCCCCATAGCCGTCAACCTCAGCCCCGAAGCTCTCGCCCGCGTAGACCGAGCCGTCCTCCAGAACCAGATATGCCTTCTTGGTCAACTTATATTCCTTCTAGCTTAACCGAGCTGTCGCGGTAGACAACCTTGCCCCCGCAGAGCGTTACCATGACTTTACCCCTGAGTACCGCCCCGTTAAGCGGGGTGTTCTTACCTTTGGAGAGAAACTGTGTCGTATCCACCTCCCACTCTTTTGCCGGGTCAAAGATGGTGATGTCGGCTTCAGACCCCGGGCTTAGCGTGCCCAACCCGCCGTATTTGTTTCCAAGGAGCTTAGCCGGCGCAGTGGTAAGGCGGGCAATCAATTCGCTCAGGGTGAAAATCCCTGATTCTACCAGACACATTAGAGTTCCTAACGCGGTCTCGAAGACGCTTATGCCCGAGGGTGCTTGAACAAATCCCGCCATCTTCTCGGATTCGGTGTGGGGGGCGTGGTCGGTGGCAATAACATCAATTATCCCTTCTTTAAGCCCCGAGGCGAGTGTTTTAACGTCCTCTTCGCTCCGGAGGGGCGGGTTCACCTTGGCATGGGGGTTGTAGCCGGTGACCAGGGCTTCGGTAAGGGCAAGGTGGTGGGGCGTGGCTTCGGCGGTGACCTTAATACCCTTCGCCTTCGCCCGGCGGATAAGCTCAACCGAGTTAGCCGTGCTGACATGGCAGATGTGCACCCAGCCCTGGGTCAGCTCCGCCAGGATAAGGTCGCGCGCCACCATGATTTCTTCCGCCGCGCCGGGAATACCGGATAGGTCGAGCCGAGCCGAAAGCATGCCCTCGTTCATCTGCCCGCCCTTAGCCAGGTTCAGGTCCTCGCAGTGGTCCATGATGGGGAGCTTACTTACCCGGCTGAACTCAAGCGCCTGGCGCATGACGGCGGAGTCCATCACCGGACTGCCGTCGTCGCTGAAGCCGATGGCGCCGGCTTCAGCCAGCGCTTTGAGGTCAGCCAGCTCCCTGCCAGCTCTGCCTTTGGAGACACAGCCGATGGGGAGTATTCGCGCCGCCCCCTGTTTCAGGGCGGTATCTTTGACATAATCAATCGTCTCTTTCGTGTCCAGTGGGGGACTCGTGTTCGGCATACAGCAGATGGTGGTGAATCCGCCTTTAGCCGCCGCCCGGCTGCCGGTGGCAATGGTCTCTTTGTCGGCAAAACCGGGGTCACGCAGGTGGCAGTGCAGGTCAACGAAGCCGGGAGAGACAACCAGTCCCCTAGCATCAAAGATGTATGTATCGGCTTCTGGTGTCGGCTCGTCGAAAGATAGTTTTGAGACCTTGCCTTTGCTGATAAGTATGTCGCCGGGCTTGTCTATCCCCTGAGCCGGGTCAATAATGTGCCCGTTCTTAATCAGAAGATTCACTTTTTGGGGTTTCCTTCTTTTTCATCTGCCGGCGCTTGGGTGCTCCGGTGAACCGGCTGGCTCTAAAGCCGTGGGCTTCCGCCTCTTTTTTGGAGTCAAACAGGATGAGGTTCTCCGGCTTGATGCGCTGTGTCCACTGGCTATCGGCGGCGTGGTATTTCTTCTCCTCAACCCTGCCCTCGTGCCAGTCGGTGCTGGCGATGTAGAGCGGGTTGGTCTCGTGCTCGCAGTAGCTGCAGCGCAGGGTGAGCGGCTGGCTGGATATTATCTGAAAGTCTGGGGTGATGTACTCACGTTCGGAGGGCTGGATGGAGATACACCTCGGGTTGGCGCAGCGAATTCCGTATTCCCGCCGGTAGAGCGGGTAGCTCACTTTTGGCGCTGGCTCCTCTTCCCTGGCAGGCGGCAGTTCTTTCGCCCCCAGCAGGAGAGATAGAAGCGCCATTCGAATGGGAATACCCCGCGCCGCCTGCTTGAAGTACATGCTCCTCGGGTCGGCATCAAGCTCGTAGGCGAGCTCATCCACCCGGGGCAAGGGGTGCATGACCAGCGCCTTCTGGAACTCCTTCTCGCTAAGAAGCTTCTTGTTGACGACAGGGTATGTCTCTCTGAGCGTCCCCTCTTCCTGGGCCAGTCTTTCCATCTGAAGCCGGGTGACATAGAGGGCGTCAATGCCCCTCTTCAGCTCCAGGTCCAATCTTACGTCGGGCATCATGGCGAGCTGGTGCGGGTTATCGGGGGTAATGTACATGGCGTCGACAGGCAATTTCTTACTTTTTACGGACTCGGTCAGGGTCTCATAGCGCTTGAACTCGCCACCGAACTCGGCGGTGAGCTTGCGGATGACGTGCTCCGGCACCTCAAGCCCGGGACCGGGGCGGAAGAGGATGATTGCCCCGAAGCGGGCTAATGCGTAGATGAGTGAGTGCACGGTGCGTCCGTTCTTCAAATCACCCCAGAGGGCAATCTTGAGTCCCCGGATATTGCCCCTCTCTTTCTTGATGGTGTAGAGGTCGCAGAGGGTCTGGGTGGGGTGCTCGTGGCTACCGTCGCCGGCGTTTATCACCGGCACCCCGGCGTAGTCAGCGACGACCTTGGCAGCGCCCTCCCAGGGGTGACGGATGACGATGATGTCGGCATAGCTACCTACGATTTTTGCCGTGTCGGCGATGGTCTCGCCTTTGGCGATTGAGGTTGACTTGGCCTCTGCCACGCTGATGACATCGCCGCCCAATCTGTGCATCGCGGCTTCAAAGGAGAGCCGGGTCCGGGTGCTGGGCTCGAAAAACAGGGTGGCTAAAATCTTGCCCCGGAGTAGCCCGTACTGCTCCTTCATGGTGTTTGACATCTCATCGGCGAGAGAAAAGACGCCCTCAATCTCGCGGTTAGCCAGGTCGTTTATGGTGACGATACTTCTTCCCGTAAGCATGGCTAATTCCTCTGCGCCTGTAGCTTAGTCTCAGCTGTGGGGTCGGTTGCGGGGCTTATGATGAGGACCTCGTCGGTGCCGTCAACCTCGGTGAGGTGTACCTGTATCTCTTCCCGCCGTGAGCTGGGGATGTTCCGCCCGACGTAGTCGGCCCGTATCGGCATCTCCCGGTGTCCCCGGTCAATCAGCACCACGAGCTGAATAGACTTGGGACGGCCCAGGTCAATCAGGGCGTCCATGGCGGCGCGGACGGTTCTCCCGGTGTAGAGGACGTCGTCCACCAGAATTACTGCCTTACCGTCTATGGCAACCGGTATGTCGGTTTGTTTTATCTTGAGCTTGTTGCCGACCAAGGGGAGGTCATCGCGGTGGAGGGTGGCATCCAGAGCGCCGACGGGTACTTTCCCGTTTTCGAATCGCTCAATATTTTCGGCGAGGCGCCGGGCTAAGGGGACGCCCCGGGTGTACATCCCCACCAGCACCAGCTCTGAGGTGGTCTTGTTCTGCTCCAGTATCTCGTGGGCAATTCGCGCCAGGGTTCTTCTTATCTCCTCGGCGTTCATGATGGCTTTTGCGGTCATAAAAAACCCCTCGCCCGGTCTGGCAAGGGGTTCAGGAGCTATTCTTTTCCTTACCTTGCCAGCCTCACTGGGCTAACTTAAAGGTTACAACAGTATACCATTTCTTGGTAACCTTGACAATAGGATACCATGCCCCCATAATTACTAATAAAAGGAAGTGCAGGGAGAATGGGCAGGAAACAGGATAAAGCAGAACAGAGAAAAAGATATCAAGAAGCCTTCAAGGGCGTCAAGCACGGACACGGCGGGCGCTCGGTGAAGAAGAAGGAAGAACCGGTCGGCTAGTTTTAGCACTTGGAATGATTAGGATTAAAAGCGCCACTTCGAGTGTGAGCATCAGCGAGGTGACGGAAGACATCTTCGGTAAGAGATACATTGCCCGCTGTATTGATTGCCAGTTCTGCCATGATGCCTGTTGCAGCTGGGGCTGTGATGTTGACAGGGCGGAGATTAAGCGCATCATGGCTTATCAGAAAGAGCTTGAGAAAATAGTCAGAGTTTCGGCAGGGCTCTGGTTCTGGAAGAAAACGGGTAAGGGCATTGACTATCCCTCTGGGGAATACCGCCGGACCCATGTCTACCATGGCAAGTGCGTTTTCTATACCGCGAAGCCCAGGGGATGTAGCCTCCACCGTCTTGCTCTAGAGAAGGGACTTGACCCGCACCAGCTGAAACCGATGGTCTGTTTTCTCTTCCCCGTAACCTGGGAGAGGGGGCGTCTCTCTGTCGACCCGCTTCTGGAAGAGATGCCGTGTAAGGACCTGGGGCGGGCTGTCTTTGAGGTGCAGAAAGCGGAACTAAGGCTCTACTTTGGCGAAGATTTCGTTACCGAGTTACAAAAATCTGGCGCAAAAGGCAGATTTTCTAAGGCATAAAAAATTCATTAAGATTTTACTTGACAAGGGTCTTTGGGGTGCTATAATACCACCCAAAAGAAATAAAATAATCCTTAAAGGAGGAGGTTGAAACAAAGTGACCGAAGCGTCACATTTACAACAGGTTTTACTTAATACTGGTGATGAAGAACCCCCGGGTACTGATGCCGCTAAGAACGGCGACAAGCCCCCCCAGCTAGTCACGTCCACAACTAGGCAAAGATTCTTCAGCCAGGTTCCAGATGAGGATTGGAATGACTGGAGATGGCAATTCCGCAATCGTATCCAGGATATTGAGGAACTCACCCAATTTATCCCCCTTTCTGAGGAAGAGAAATCCCGTCTCAAACTGGTAATCCGTAAATACCCCATGTCTATCACCCCCTATTACCTCTCCCTCATCAACTCTGCCGACCCAAATGACCCTATAAGGAAGCAATCTGTGCCCTCTTTTGAGGAGGTTGGCTTTGTTGGCAAGGGCAGGGAAGACCCCTTGGAAGAGAAAAGAGATTCGGTGGTGCCGGGACTGGTGCACCGTTACCCAGACCGGGTGCTCATGGTGCTCACTGACCTGTGCCCCATGTTCTGCCGGCACTGCACCCGCAAGCGGGAGTGGGAGGGTGGGGTCTGGGTGCGCACCTGGATGATGTGAGGCCGATGCTGGACTACATCCGGAGTAACCGGAAGGTGAGGGATGTTATTCTCTCCGGTGGTGACCCGCTTTCCCTCAGCACCAGTTTTCTGGAGTCGGTCATCGCCGAGCTCAGGCGGATAGAGCATGTGGAAATCATCCGTATCGGCAGCCGCTTTCCGGTGGTGCTGCCCCAGCGTGTTGATGCCGAGCTCTGTGATATGTTGAGCCACTATGGTCCCATCTGGTTGAACACCCACTTCAACCACCCCCGTGAGCTGACGCCGGAGGCGGCTTTAGCCTGCGACCGGCTCGTCCGGGCCGGGGTGCCGGTGAATAACCAGACGGTCTTGCTCAAGGGTGTCAACGATGATGTGGTCACCCAGACCAGGCTCTGCCAGGGGCTACTTAAGATTAAAGTCCGTCCTTATTACCTCTTCCAGTGCGATGAGGTGAAGGGAACGGAGCACTTCTGGACATCGGTGGCAGCGGGAACCAGTATTATTGAAGGGATGCGGGGCTTTACCTCGGGGCTGGCGATTCCGACCTATGTCATTGACCTGGCTCACGGGGGGGGTAAGGTGCCTCTTCAGCCCAACTACCTTCTCTCCCAGACCGAGGATAACCTCCTCGTGCTCAGGAACTACCAGGGACACATCTTCTCTCTTACCAGAATCCCGGCACCCGGCGGAAAGAGGTACGTTCTGCCCGCCGTGAGGAGCGTGAGAGGCAGATTTCTTTCCCCGAGATGGTGCCACTACCGAGGAAAAAAGCTGATTGAAGATAGGCATCACCTATGACCTCAAGGAGAGCGTCCCGGTCGGGCAGAACGAGCCTGACGATACCCTTGAGGAGTACGACTCCCGGGAAACGATAGATGGTATTGCCGCCGCCCTTAAGAGCGCCGGTCACACGGTGCAGAAAATGGGCGGCGGCAGAGCGTTTCTGAGGGCTGTCCTCAGGGCGAAAGTTGATTTCGTTTTCAACATCGCCGAGGGTCTGGGCACCTACCGGAGCCGTGAAGCCCAGGTGCCTTCGGTGCTGGAGATGCTCGGCATCCCTTACAGCGGTTCCGACCCGCAGTCCCTCGCCGTCTGCCACGACAAGCACCTCGCCAAAAAAATTGTGAGCCTGGCCGGGGTGAGCACACCAAAATGGCATCTGGTCAGCTCGCTTTCGGAATTAGCCGGGATAGAGTGGGCTGGTTTTCCCTTTCCTGCCTTTGTCAAACCTGCCTACGAGGGTTCAAGCATGGGAGTGAGGCTCACCTCCCGGGTGGAGAAGGCCGGGGGTCTCCAAGACGCGGTGGGAAAATTGCTCAAAAGCTATGAACAGCCGGTAATCGTTGAGGAATTTATTGACGGTGATGAGGTGACGGTGGGAGTTATCGGTAATAGCCCGACCAAGGTCCTGGGTATCATGCGTGTCCTGCCTCGGGCTAAGATGCTCTACTTCGTCTACTCACTGGAGATTAAGCGGGACTGGGAAAAACTCGTCGACTATGAGTGCCCCGCCCGGCTTCCGGAGGGGACACTTAAGCAGATTTCTGATTTTGCCCTCAGGGTCTTCAAGTCCCTTGGCTGCCGGGACTTTGCCCGGCTGGATTTCAGGGTGAGCCGCGCCCGGAAACCCTATTTTCTGGAGATAAATCCCCTCCCCGGACTAAACCCCCAAAGCAGTGACTACCCCATTATGGCATATAAAATGGGTTGGGGTTATAATGGTCTGGTCAACAGCATTTTGAGCGCTGGTTTAGAAAGATACGCTGGTGCCGCAGACCATAACCGTAGTCTATAATCAGCCGCGGATAAGCCGTTACCATGACCTGGGAGAGGGTAAGGCAGAGTTTGGCATTCTTGATGCGGTCTTCGCCCTGGAAAAATCTCTTCAGGAACTCGGCTATGAGGTCACTTGCCTGCCGCTCAGGCCGCCGCTGGCACGGGCTCTGGTTGAGCTGGGGAAAATAAAAAGCGAGCTTATCTTTAATCTGTTTGAAGGCTTTAGCGAGACATCGGATTCTGAAGCCCAGGTCACTTTGAAAGTAGCTGAAATCGGGTTACCCTATACCGGTTCACCCGGCTCGGCTATCGCACTGGCTCAGGACAAGCTGAAAGCCCTCAGCCTGCTTGATGGGGTGGGGATTAGGGTGCCTGTTTCACAACTGCTCAGTCCGGAAGAGGTAACGCAGTTTAAGCTCGCTTTCCCCTGCCTGGTCAAGCCGATAGGGGAACACGCCAGCCACGGGCTTTCCCGGGAGAGTGTGGTCAAAGATATTCCATCCCTCTTACGGCAGGTCGAGAGGGTAAGCCGGCGTTACGGAGGCAAGGCCCTGGTCCAAGAGTATCTTGAGGGGCGCGAGTTTAATGCTACCGTCATCGGCAACCGGGACCTCACCGTGCTACCTATCTCTGAGATTGTCTTTCTGCTGCCACCCGGCCTACCCAAAATCCTCACCTTTACCGCCAAATGGCAGACCGACAGTGCTTACTACAAGGGTACCAAGCCGGTCTGCCCGGCGGAGTTGAGCGGTGAGGAAGCAGAACAAATAAGGCAGACTGTGCTCGCCGTTTTCAGGCTCTTTGGCTGCCGGGGCTATGCTCGGGTAGACCTGAGGCAGGGGGGGGACGGCGCTTTCAGGGTGATTGACGTCAATCCTAACCCTGATATTTCGCCTGATGCTGGCGCTAGTCTCCAGGCGAGAACCGCCGGGCTCAGCTATAACGACTTTATCCAGAAAATTGTGAGTCTGGCGCTGGAAAAAGACTGATGAGACCCGCCATAAGGGAAATGACCGCCGCCGATAAGGATGCGGTGATGGGTATCCTGAAAAGGACCCCGGAGTTCAACGCCCTTGATGTTATTGTGGCAGAGGAAGTCATTGACGCCTATCTCCTGTCACCGGAGGCGTCTGGCTATTCTGTCTATGTTGCTGAAGTGGATGATGTCGTCATCGGCTATATTGCCTATGGGTCTACGCCTCTCACTCTGAGTACCTGGGACATTTACTGGGTCGCTACCGCACCCGATTTTCGGGGGAGGGGTATCGGCACCACCCTGATGAGATATGCTGAGGCGCAAATCAGGAAGGCGGACGGACAGTTAGTCTTGCTTGAGACCTCGGGGCGGGAAGAGTATGAAGCTACCCGGGT
>JAZDNC010000056.1:0-3872 GCA_043800335.1 Chloroflexota bacterium | reverse complement strand
ACAGCGTGGCTTCAGTTACGAGGTTGCGAGTGACACGGTGGAGAAGCTGTGGCGGGAACTGGGTAGCAAAAAAACTGAGGTTAATTTATGACTAGCGATTATTTGAAAGGAGTTGGTGATTTTACCTAGATTTTGGGAATTAAGGAGAGGAGGGTGAGACGATGAATTTGCCTTTGATAGTAGATGTTGTGTTCATCCTCGCCACCCTTATCATTGGGGTGGTGCTGGGTGGTCTGGCTCTCTTTCTGACACGCAGGGTTATGCTGGCGCGTGAGATAAGAATCGCCGAGCGGCGGGCGGCGCGGATTGTCGCCGAAGCTAAGGTGGAGACCAAGGAAGCCTTGGACAAAGCCAGGGTGGAGGCGGACAGGCTTAAGTCAGCCACCGAGGCAGAGTACCGCGAGCGGCGTACTGAACTGGGGCGCCAGGAGAACCGTCTGGCGCAGAAGACTGAGAGTCTGGATACCAAGCTGGAGGAACTGGACAAGCGGGACCACAATCTTGATGTCAAGGAGAGGGAGATTGAAGGGCTTCGTAACAGTATTCAGGAGGTTAAGAACAAAGAGCTAAAACAGCTTGAGGTCATCTCTAGGATGAGTGCCGATGAAGCCAAACAGGTACTAATGGATAACCTTTCAGCGGAGATGCAGCAGGAGACCTCGAGACGGCTCCACGAGTGGGAGGCGAAGCTAAAGGAAGAAGCTAACAAGAGGGCTCAGGACATTCTGGCACAGAGCATCCAGCGTCTGGCTTCGGAGGTGACGACAGAGACCACGGTCACCGTAGTGCCCCTGCCCAACGATGAGATGAAGGGTCGCCTCATCGGGCGGGAGGGGCGCAACATCAGAGCTTTGGAGCAGGCAACCGGGGTTGACCTCATCATCGACGATACCCCGGAGGCGGTGACCCTTTCTAGTTTTGACCCGGTCAGGCGGGAGGTGGCGCGGCAGTCACTCTCCAAGCTCATTCTTGATGGGCGTATCCACCCGGCACGCATTGAGGAGGTAGTGGCCAAGGTGAAGGAGGAGGTTGATGCCGCCATTGTTCAGGCTGGCGAACAGGCTGCCTATGAGACTGGGGTGCACGGACTGCGTCCCGAGCTAATCAAGATTCTGGGGCGTCTTAAGTACCGTACCAGCTACGGACAGAACGTTCTGGCGCACTCAGTCGAGGTGGCGCACCTCGCCGGGATGATGGCAGCGGAGCTTGGGGCGAGGGTAGCTCTGGCACGCAAGGCGGGGCTTCTCCACGACCTGGGCAAGGCGGTAGACCACGAGGTTGAGGGTTCCCACGCCGCTATCGGCGCCGACCTGGTCAAGCAGTGGGAGAAATCCCCCGAGGTGGTTCAGGGTATTGCCGAGCACCACGGGGAGACGGGTAATATGAGTTTTTGGGGCTTCCTAATCTCGGCTGCCGACGCCATAAGCTCGGCTCGTCCCGGGGCAAGGCGCGAGTCGCTGGAGAGCTACATCAAGCGTCTCAAGGCGCTGGAGGACATCGCCAACAGCTTTAGTGGGGTCGAGAAAGCCTACGCCATTCAGGCGGGTCGGGAAGTCCGCATTCTGGTTAAGCCTGAGGAGATTGATGACCTGGGGGCGGTGAGACTGGCGCGGGACATCGTCAAGAAGATTGAAGAGGGGGTGGAATACCCCGGGCAGGTCAGGGTAACTGTGCTCCGTGAGACCAGGGCGGTTGACTTCGCCAGATAGGGCGAAGCTAGAAGGGGGAGAGGAGCTCTTGCGTACTCTCCAAACAAGATAGATGTTGATAATGGGTATCGGGGATGTTATCGGCAGCCCGGGACGACAGGCTGTCGCCAAACTCTTACCCGGTCTGAAACGGGAATTCGGTATAGACCTGGTTTTCGCCAACGCCGAGAACGTCGCTGGGGGTTTCGGACTGACCAAGGCTACGGCGGATGAGCTTTATCGAGCCGGTGTTGACGTGCTCACCTCGGGCAATCACATCTGGGCACAGCGGGAGATTTATCCTTATCTTGATAGCGAGATGCCCATCCTGCGCCCGCTAAACTATCCGCCTGGCGTGCCGGGGCGGGGTTATCTAACCACGGGAAACGTCCTGGTAGTTAATCTGCTGGGGCGTACTTTCATCGGCGACTTTGACTGCCCCTTCCGTAAGATGGATGCGCTTCTTCCCCAGCTTGACAAGAAGCCGCCGGTAGTGATAATTGACTTTCACGCCGAAGCCACCTCGGAGAAGATGGCGCTGGGGCGCTACCTTGACGGGCGGGTGAGTGCTGTTCTGGGGACTCATACTCACGTGGCTACCGCCGATGCCCAGATTTTCCCCAGGGGGACAGCCTACGTCACCGATATCGGTATGACCGGGCCTATAAACTCGGTCATCGGGGATGACGTTGATTCGGTCATCCACCGCTTTTTAACTATAATTCCCACCCGCCTCACCGTTGCCCGGGGAAGATGTATGTTCAATGCAATTCTGGTCAGAGTGGATGAGGCGACGGGATGTGCCACCGCCATTGAGCGTATCTACCGCGAGGTAGACTAGTGTCCCGCGTTGACCTCCACATCCACACCCGCGCCTCCGATGGTAAGTTCAGCCCCGCAGAGGTCGTGGTGATGGCGGCGGGGGCAGGGATGAAGGTGATTGCCATAACTGACCATGATTCGGTGAGCGGCATCGCTGAAGCCATCGCAAAAGCGAAGAGTTTTCCTGAACTAACCGTTATCCCCGGGGTCGAGGTCTCAACCGACGTTGCCGAGGGTGAGGTACACATTCTGGGTTATTTTGTTGATTACCGGGACAGCGAACTCAATTCGGTCCTGGCGCGCATGGGTAACGCCCGGCGGGAACGTGCCGAGAAGATGGTGTCCAAGCTGGGGGAACTGGGTATTAAGATATCCTGGTCACGTGTCCAAGAGATTGCCGGCGGGGGCACGGTGGGGCGTCCCCACGTGGCGCAGGCAATGCTGGAGAGGGGCTACATCTCCACGTTCAAAGAAGCCTTCGCCAAATACATCGGCCGTGGTCTCCCGGCTTATGTTGAATGGAAAAAACAGACCCCGGCGGGAGCGGTGGAGCTAATATTGAAGTTTGGTGGACTCCCGGTGCTGGCTCACCCTTTTACGGCGAGTGACCCCACCAGTCTGACCGCGGAGCTCAGGGTGGTGGGGCTGGTCGGAATTGAAGCCTACTATAACGGCTACTCCCAGGAAGAGACGTCGCAAATCCTGAATCTGGCGAGGACCCATCACCTTATCGCCACCGGAGGCAGTGACTTCCACGGGCTGGACAGCGTCCTTGAGACACCCATCGGTGGTGCCCCGGTGCCGGCTAAATCAGCCGAACGCCTTATGGCTCTAGCCAGGGAGCGAAACCTCATCCGTGACTTATAAATTCGTTCTGCTGATAGCGGGGGCTTACCTTCTGGGTTCGGTGCCGGCGGCATATATTGCGGCTAAACTCGCCCTGGGGATAGACATCCGTGAGTACGGCAGTGGCAATGTCGGCGGGTCTAATCTCTTAAAGGTGGCACCAAAGTGGATTTCCGCCGTTGCCTTTACCTATGATGTCATCAAGGGAATACTTCCCGTCTGGCTCGCCCGGATACTGGGGCTTAATCTTGCGAGTCAGGTTGTCGTTGGTCTGGCCGCCATCTCGGGACACAACTGGTCAGTCTTTCTCGGCTTCAGCGGCGGACGGGGCATCGCTACCACCCTTGGGGTGACTCTGTCGCTCATGCCCAAGCTGGCACTTATCCTGCTGGGGGTGGTAGTCGGCTCTATCCCCTTCCACCAGATGCCCCTGGTCACCCTGATTGCGCTCCGGCTTTTCCCGCTGGCAGGCTGGTTTTCCCGCATTCCCTGGGTGGGCTGGCTGCTCGGCTGGCA
>JAZDNC010000047.1:0-2008 GCA_043800335.1 Chloroflexota bacterium | reverse complement strand
TGCCCTGATAAAAGAGCTTGAGCTTACGGTCAGCGGTAAATTCGCCAATGACTGTCGCCTCCACATCCTCGCTGGCAAAGAGCTTCAGCAGCTCCTCAATGCGGGCGGGCGGCACCGCCAGCACCATGCGCTCCTGAGATTCGGATACCCAGATTTCGGTGTAGGAAAGGCCAGCATATTTCAGCGGCACTTTGTCCAGGTCAATGCGCACGCCGGTTTCAGCGCCCATTTCACCAGCCGCTGACGAAAGCCCGCCCGCGCCGCAATCGGTTATCCTTGAGTACAGCCCGCGGTCCCTGGCCTGGAGCAGGACGTCAATAAGTCTCTTCTCCACGATGGGATTACCAATTTGAACTGCGGTATATGAAGCCGTGGTTGATGCCTCAGTAAGCTGCTCCGAGGCGAAGGTGGCACCATGTATCCCGTCCCGCCCCGTCCTGCCGCCAACTACCACCACCAGGTCGCCCGTCTTTTGTTTACCCCTCTGCGCCAGGTTCTTCGGCAGAAGTCCCACTGTACCGCAGTAGACCAGGGGGTTAGCCGTATAGCGTTCGTCAAAGAGGATAGCACCGTTAAGGGTGGGGATTCCCAGGCGGTTACCGTAGTCCGCCACCCCGGAACGTACCCCCTTGAAGATGCGGCGGGGGTGTAATACGCCCCTGGGCAGTTTTTCGTAGGGCAGGTCGGGCGGGCCGAAGCAGAATATATCCGTGTTCAGTATTGGCTTGGCCCCCAGTCCGGTGCCGAGGGGGTCGCGAACCACCCCGCCGATTCCGGTTGAGGCTCCCCCGTATGGTTCCAGTGCCGAGGGGTGATTATGAGTCTCAACCTTAAAACAGAGCGCCCAGCGGCCATCAAAGTCACTCCCGCCGGCATTATCCATAAAAACCGCGAGACACCACGGCTTGCCCAGCTCTTTGGTCGCCTTCATCACGGTGCTCTTGAGCAGGTTATCTATTGTCACCGTGCCAAATCTGATTTTGCCCTTAAATGTCTTGTGGACACAGTGCTCGGACCAGGTCTGCGCCAGCGTTTCCAGCTCGACATCGGTGGGGGTTCGTCCCTGTTTGGCAAAGTAGTTTATAACCGCCTGAAGTTCATCATTGGAAAAGCCGAATCGCCGGGCAAGTTCCTTCTTGTCCTGTGTCGTAATGTCTACCGGCTCCAGACGGAATTGGTACTGAGGATTTTCCGGGAAGCCGAACTGTTCGTGCTCAACCACATGCTGGATAATCGGATTTAGCAGCAGTCGGCGGCAGATTACATCCTGTTGTTGCTCATCCAGTTGTCCGTCAATAGCATATTTTTTGGCGGTTTTAACGGCCCGGATATTTCTCAAACCTAAATCATGGATAGCTTTCAGGACACTATCCTCAACCGGGTCAGTGACGCCGGGGTTATAGGCGACTTCAATGGTGTGAGTATTAACCTCACCCCCTTTCGCCCCCTCTCCCTGGGAAGGAGAGGGGGAAGTATCTGGAAGAGAGGCAAAGCCTCTCTTAAACTCGCCTCTTATGGGAAGAGATTTGGGAGTTGAAGGGGCAAAATACTGGTAATCCTGAGTAACCGGGTCAGCTAAAAGGCGACGACAAATTAGTTCCAATTCCTCAGAGTTCAGGTCGGCATCCAGCCAGTATATATCTAATACACGGACGTTGGTGATGGTTGTTATTCCCAGGTCATGTATATCTTTGACCAGGCCAAGTCCCCGCGAATCTGACAAATGGGGTTTTAAACTGACTTCGATTCTATGCATTAAGTTTTACTCTTGAATCGTCCAATAATTATTAGAGGGGCACTAGCCCCTCTAATAATTTCTTAATTTTGACATAAGACCCGTTACTGGCCGAGTAATTCCGTCACTACCGCGTTTATCTCGCGCCCATCGGCCTTGCCTTTAAGCTGAGCAATGAGCTTGGGCATAACCTTACCTTTATCACGAGGTCCCTGGGCCCCCACCTCGGCAATAATCCGGCGGGCTTCAGCGATAATCTCATCGCGGGTTACT
>JAZDNC010000038.1:0-2115 GCA_043800335.1 Chloroflexota bacterium | reverse complement strand
GGTGCTAATGCCGGCAGCGGTTAATGCTTACAACCGGGTGAACCGGTTAGAAAGGTTAGAAAGATTATCCGCTGCCACGGGCCGGTGTCAGCGCTTCTTTTGCCAGAGGGGAAGGAAGGGGTGGATTGAGTAAACGACTTTGTCGATACCATGAGGGTCAGTGTCAAGGATCTCCGGGTGGCGGTAGACGCCGACCATGGCCACGCCGCCAAAAAAGCCACCCATTGACTTCCGGATCCAGCCAGAATAGTCCGCGATGAGAGCCGGGTCCAGATTATTCTTCGGCAGGGCACCGGCTATGATTGTGGTTAGCGTGTGGCGAATACCGTGCCAACCCCACCCGCGCTGGTGCTCAAGCCCCGCCTTGGTACATATTCGCATAAACATCAGGGATAAAGAAGAGGGGTTATGATCCTTTGGCCGGTAATCAGCGAATATCGGTTTGAGAGCCTCAGGAATAAGGTGCTTTACTATCCTGCCATGCTTGGAATGGTGAATGGTAAAAAAAGTGTCGTCAAAGTCCCGTTTCTTAATGCGTGAAAGGTCTTCTCTTCGAACAATAAAGGTTGTGGCCACGGCCAGGTAAAACCTCTCGGCGGGGGAATACTTCCCCCGGGCCTTTATCAGTTGCTCGATCTGATCAGGTAAAAGAGGGTGTGATTGCGCCTCATCTTCCGGGTAAGGGGTATCATCCGCTTCAAAGGGCCAAGGCCAGTTATTCGCTAGCGCCAGCTTCTTGACGTGGAAAAACTCCTTGCGCAGGGTGCGCTCGCTGATTCCCTTGCGGCGCCGCCGGATAAAGAACTGCCGGAAGTCACTGTCGGTCGGGACCTGATTATCCGGGAGGCCAGAGAGGAAGGAGTTGCCAGTGACTAAATAGCTGGATAATGTACCGGGGGCCCGGAGCCGTGGCGATGAGAGACGTTCAACCAATCTCTCCAGGGCCGGGTGTAGCTTGGTAGCAGCCTTGTTGGCATTGGCCAACGCTCTTTTATTCTTCATTTTACGGGTAGCCATTTCTAATCGCCCTCCCGGATAGAATTGTTGTCCAGCGCGGTGAAGGGCTTCTGTAATTGCCGGCCCAGTTCATAGCCGGTGATCAGCATCTCCGTCATAGCGCCCATGGTCATCGCTGCCGGGCCGACATTATCCTTGGCGGCGACGGTCGCCAGGCCGGCCCATGTCTCCATGACAAAAGCCGTTATCGCGCGGCGTGTCCTGCCATCCAGTTCCTCCGGTTGAGGTTCCGGCATGGATTTCAAGGCTCGGTAAAGTGCTTCGTTCCTGCCCTGGTCGCTTCGTACGTCGGTTGCGGCAAACAGCCTCGCTTTTTCCTTGTGAGTAAGAGTGTTGTCAGTCATTGTTCGCATTCTCCTTTCCGTTTACAATCGTCCCTGCAGCTCGCCTTTCTTCACCTGCAGGCGGAGCCCCAGGGCGATACCATTTTTCAGAGCGTTAATTACTACCTGGTCGGTAGATGATTGTCGCTGGGCGCCCATTTTTATCAGAGCCTCGGTAGCCAGTGAGCAGTAGTGCCGGATTACCGCGCTCTCATCCTCTTGGAGGGAGTCCACCAGGTTCAACCCTTCTTCCTGCCGGCGTTTCATATCATCGAAGTCAATCATTGGGTTATCTCCTGTGAGGCGTCTGGGGGCCCATGCCCATCATTCTCATGAGAGCGTCTGTGGGTATGGTCGTCTTTTCCACCCGGGTGCAGCGGTCAAGCCCGCACTTGGCGCAGGTATCGTAGTGGCGCATGAGTACCTTAGAAGTGGGCAGAGACACCTTGCTAAAGTCCTGGATTGGGGTAAGCCGTTTCTCGAGGGAAACGAAGGTGCCCTTGGGGATAGAAGGCTCATTCTCGCAGGCCTGCTGGCAGACGGTATCACTAGATCCGCATTTGGGGCACTTTGGGAACTCGATAGGGAACTCCATAGGTATTAACCTCCTTCTTTAGCTACAAACTAGACGGTAACATTGTACTATAGCGCGAGAGGACTTGTCAATAGCCACTGTAGGTTGTATAATTCGGCTAAAGGAGCTTGGGGGATATGGGTTGAATGGATTGCGAAGCGATTTCAGTCGTAGCAGGGGCTGGTCAGCTCCATCTGTATA
>JAZDNC010000063.1:0-28529 GCA_043800335.1 Chloroflexota bacterium | reverse complement strand
GGGTTTATTTATATTCAAGGGGGGGGGGGGTTAAAACTAAACTATTTTTTTTGATCATTTTTGGTTTCGTTCTTGGGGGGGTTCCCGAGCGAGTCCGTAGCCTCTTCTCAGCATGATGCCAAAAGCAACCTTCCCCTTGGGTTGACAAGGGATGGGGCTTCCCAGCTAAACTTAGGCAGGTCATCTGCTTGTTATTGAGACGAATGGAATGAAAACGTGTAATATTTACCGCCTCGGCTTAGTCCCCTTCGATTCAGCCCTGAAGTTACAGGCGCGACTCTGCGAACTGAGAAGGGAAAAGGTTATTCCCGACACCCTTCTCCTTCTCGAACATCCACCCGTCATCACATTGGGGCGTCACGGCGACGAGAAAAACATTATCGCTCCTCCCGGGGTGCTTGAACGGGAGGGCATTCCCGTCTTCCGCACCGAGCGGGGGGGTGACGTCACCTGTCACAGTCCGGGACAGCTTATTGGCTACCCCATTTTGGATTTAAAAGAGGGCAGAATCACCGTAAGCGGTTACGTCTGGAAGCTGGAAGAGGTGGTGATAAAGACCCTCGCTGACTTCGGCATCACCGCCGGAAGAAGCGCCCGGGCTAGGGGGGTCTTTGCCGCCAGAGAAAAGCTCTGTGCTCTGGGACTGCGTATCGCCGGCGGGGTGAGCTACCACGGCTTTGCCCTCAACGTGAACACCAACCTAAGATACTTTGATTATATCGTTCCCTGCGGTCTGAGCGGGGTGAGAGTCACCTCAATGGCGAGGCTCCTGGGCTATGAGCTAGACATGGCTCAGGTTAAGGAGACCTTAGCCATGCGTTTTGCTCAGGAATTTAATCTGGAGCTGAAAGCCGTGAGTGAGCCGAATATTGACTTGGCCAGAGTGAAAGAATAGACTACGCTCAGATATTGAAGTAAGTAAAATCATGCCAGCCGACGAAACGAAGCCCATAGCCGTGAAAACGAATAAGAAACCCCGCTATTTCTACGGCTGGAACATCGTTGGCGCCGCTTTTATGGCACAGCTCGCCTACGCCGAGCACTACGCCTCCAACATGGGACTCTTTTTAAAACCCCTGCAAGAAGAGTTCGGTTTCAGCCGTAGCGCCCTCGCGGCAATCCAGACCATCGCCCGGGGCACCGAGGCGGTGAGTGCCCCCATCATCGGACCGCTCGTTGACCGCTATGGCCCACGGGTACTGATACCTCTCGGCGCTATCGTGAGCGCCGTGGGTTCAATAATGGCTGCCCGCTCCGGGAGCATCTGGCAGCTCTACCTGGCACGTGGCATCATCACCGCCGTCGGCTTCTCCCTCATGGGTGCCCTCGTGGTTGATGTTGTCATCAGCAAGTGGTTTGTCCAAAAGCGGGGTAGGGCGACCGGCACCACCCGCATCGGGGGCAACGTGAGCACGTTTATCATGACTCCCGTGACCGTATTTGTTATTGCCAGGTACGGCTGGCGGCAGATGTTCGTCGTCTTCGCCGTCTTTACGCTAGCGACAGCCCTTTTGCCATCAGCCATTTTCATGCGCCGCCGTCCCGAGGACATGGGGCTACACCCCGATGGTATTGAGCCTGGAACTGACTTGAGCGTATCCCCATCTCAAGAGAAAAGTCGCTCAATTCATGCCGGAGCGAGTCAGGAACGGACATGGACGCGGCGCGAGGTAGTTAAGACCAGCGCCTTCTGGCTGCTCACCACCGCCTATGCGGTTGATGCGCTAGTCGTCAATGGAGTCAACATCAGCATGGCGCCCTACATCCAGGACCTGGGCTATGGGGCAACCATAGTGGCGGGAGTTCTCACCTTCAGGGGCGGGGTAATGGCACTTGTCTCACCCCTCTCAGGGTTCGTTGCCGAGCATGCCGACAAGCCCATCGTGCGGGTGATTCCCTTCATGCTCCACTGGGTATCGGCGCTGTCATTCCTTCTCGCCCGACAACCGGTATTCCTCTGGCTGGCGGGCGGGATTTACGGGGCAGCGGTTGTCTCGGGCGGGATAATCCAGTCTGTCGTCTGGGCAAACTTTTTCGGCCGACCCAGTCTGGGCACCATCCGCTCGCTGGGATTCCTGCTTACCTTCGGATTCGGCGCAATCGGCCCCGTGGTGATGAACACTGTCTACGACCTTATGGACTCCTACCGACCGGCGTTCTTCAGCATCATCGCCCTGTCTGCTGTATCCGCCCTCCTGATATGGGTGGTACGACCGCCAAAGCCGCAGAGTCCACCTTCTTAGCCCCACGCTCGCAAGATAGCATTGGTCGATTTTTACAAAGAATTGAACGCACATTGACTTGGGCAAAACGAAAGAGTAAACTACCCAGAAATTGTCAAAAAACCATACCGGAATAAACGCAAAGGAGCCTTCATGCCCGCAGATGAAGCGAAGCCGGTGACGGCTAAGATAACCAAGAAACCCCGTTATTTTTACGGCTGGAACATCGTTGGCGCCGCTTTTATGGCACAGCTCGCCTACGCCCAGCACTTCTCTTCCAACCTCGGGCTTTTCTTCAAGCCACTCCAGGCTGAGTTCGGCTTCACCCGTAGCGCCATGGCGGCAATACAGACCGTCGCCCGGATGACAGAAGGGGTAACCGCCCCCATTGTGGGCCCGTTCATTGACCGCTACGGCCCCCGCATTCTGATGCCACTGGGCGCGATTATAGTGGCTGTCGGCTCAATCCTGGCGACCCGCTCCACCAGTGTATGGCAGTTTTATCTCACGCGGGGTATCACTACCGCCTTCGGCTATACCCTTTTAGGTGTGCTCGTAGTTGATGTCACCATCAGTAAGTGGTTCGCAAGGAAGCGGGGCAGGGCGACCGGCATCACCCGCATCGGGAGTAGTCTGAGCACCTTCATCATGACACCCCTCACCGTATTCGTCATCGAAAAGTACGGCTGGAGACAGATGTTCGTTGTTTTCGCCGTCTTCACACTCTCGACAGTCCTCCTGCCGGCACTCATCTTCATGCGCCGCCGTCCCGAGGATATGGGACTCCTCCCGGACGGGGACGAGCCCGGCGCCATGGTTGAAGCTCTAGCCAAAGGAAAGCTCAAACCATCCAGCGTAAAGGAGAGTGTCGCCCCGGAAAAGGTATGGAGCCGGCGCGAAGTGCTCAGAAACAGCGCCTTCTGGCTGGTGGCGGCGACTTATACCGTTGATGCCTTCGCTTTTCAGGCAATCAATATCAGCATGCCCCCCTATTTTCAGGACCTTGGCCACGGGGCAGCCGTGGTGGCGGCGGTACTCACCTTCCGCGGGGTGGTCATGGCGGTAGCCGCCCCGGTTGCAGGGTTCGCCGCCGAGCATGCCAATAGACCCGTGATACGGGCTATTCCCTTCATGATGCAGTGCGTGGCAGCTGTCCTCTTTCTCATGGCTAAATCCCCGGTCTTCCTCTGGCTGGCAGTAGTGGTGTATGGCACCGCCCTCGCCTCAACGGGGGTGACTCAGGCGGTCGTTTGGGCAGACTTTTTCGGGCGCCACAGCCTGGGCACCGTGCGCTCCATGGCTTACTTTCTCATCTTCGGCTTTGGCGCAATCGGTCCCGTAGTGATGAACGCCATTTATGATGTGACAGGCTCATACCGTCCGGCGTTCCTGGGCATCTTTGTCCTGTTCGTCATCGCCTCTCTTATGATAATGGCAGCTAGACCGCCAAAACCCAGAACCGTAGCCACCCCAACAACTCCCTAGAAACGTAAGTGCTCGAACTTGGCCAAGGTCTGCTACCCGACAAACACGAACGCGATAACCACGTTTATCGGTTATTACACTTTACCGCCACAAAGGAGCGTTTATGCCACCAGAAGTGACAGCGAAACCGCCCCAAGCGGGTAAGAAACCGAGGTATTTCTACGGATGGAACATCGTGGGCACGGCTTTCATGGCACAGCTCGCCTATGCCCAGCACCTCTCGGCTAACCTTGGGCTCTTCTTTAATCCCTGGCAAGCCGAATTCGGCTCCACCCGTAGCGCCATGGCATTCATCCAGACCCTCGCCCGAATAACCGAAGGGGTAACCGCCCCCATTATCGGACCTTTCATTGACCGCTACGGCCCCCGCATTCTGATGCCTCTCGGCGCTATCATCGTGGCTATCGGTTCCATTGCGGCGTCCCGCTCCAGCACCATGTTGCAGATTTACCTCACCCGTGGTGTCGCCACCGCCCTCGGCTACACCCTCATGGGCGTGCTCGTGGTTGATGTCACCGTCAACAACTGGTTCGTCCGCAAGCGGGGCAGGGCGACCGGTATCACCCGCATCGGGAGCAATCTGAGCCACATGATAATGACACCCATCACCGTGTTTGTCATCGCCAGGTACGGCTGGCGACAGATGTTTGTTGTCTTCGCCTTTTTCACACTTGCCATGGTCCTCCTGCCTTCAGCCATCTTCATGCGCCGGCGTCCCGAGGATATGGGACTACTCCCGGATGGGGATGAGCCCGGCGCCATGGTTGAAGCTCTAGCCAAAGGAAAGCCCAAAACACCCAGCGTAAAGGAGAGTATCGCCCCGGAAAAGGTATGGAGCCGGCGTGAGGCGATGAAGACCAGCGCCTTCTGGCTGGTGGCGGCGACCTATACCATTGATGCCTTCGCCTTCCAGGCAGTTAACGTCAGTCTCGCCCCATACGTCCAGGACCTGGGTCACGGGCCGGTAGTGGTGTCTGCCATCATCGCCTTCCGCAGCATCGTCATGGCGGTGACGTCCCCCTTCGCCGGCATCGCCGCCGAGCACGCCAATAGACCCATAGTGAGGGCGATTCCTTTTATGTTGCACTGTATGGCGGCATCGCTCTTCCTCATGGCTAAGGCGCCGGTCTTTCTCTGGCTGGCGGTGGCGGTCTACGGCATCGCCTTTTCCTCCACCCAGGTGACCCAATCGGTGGTCTGGGCTGACTACTTCGGGCGCCTCAGCCTGGGCAGTGTCCGCTCCATCGCTTACTTCTTCATCTTCGGCTTTGGCGCTATAGGTCCGGTGGTCATGAACGCCATTTACGATGTAAAAGGCTCCTACCAGCTGGCGTTTGTGGGCATTCTTGTCCTCTTCGCTATAGCCACCTTCATGATATGGATTTCACGACCACCCAGGCCGAAAAGCGGTGAAGTTTTGAACTTCCAATGAAAAGTGTCGCGACCAACTTAGGCAAGCGATGTCTGATGCCGTAATACCAGAGTTGAAAAATAGCGAACGCTAACTCGTTTGCTCAGCCGGTATCACATAGAGGTAAAACGAAAGGTAATCCTTATCAAAAGTGTCAACCGGTTTCCAGCCAGGCACCGGGAACGACTCCATAACCACTCTGGTTCCAGGTTTAAGTTGTGCCTCGAATTTCGGCTTGAGAGCTACTGAGGCTGAATTGATGAGGTAGCAAAAGACAACGGTGGCGTCCGATAGATTTACATCAAGAACATCACCTTGTATGAAGGTGACTTTGTCTTCGAGGTTTCTCTTTTTTGCCTCTTCCCGGCAAAAGACGATGCGCTCAGGGTCGATGTCGATTCCAACCGCCCGCCCCGCACCTTTTTCCAAAGCGGTAAAAAGCAGTCTGCCATCACCACATCCAAGGTCATAAACCACATCGCGTGAGGCGACGGGGGCTAATTCGAAAAAGCCCTCTATGAACTCCGGCGGTGTCGGTACCCAACCAATGAATGATGGCACCTGAGCTCCCTGACCTCTCTACTTGTTAATGCCGCGCTTAAGCCCGCGAATATAGGAGATTTCTCCGGCATGCTGGGCGATGTGAACAATATTGAGGGCGAACAGGTTGCCAATTGAGACAGCGCCCATCTGTCCTACGTTTATGGTCCTTTCAAATTCCCCGGGGGTGAGAGTTTTAAGATATTCTTTCGTTTCGGCACGCACTGCTTCCGAGTATGCCGTGATAAGGTTAACATCCGGAGTCTTAAAGGCGGCAACCTGTTCTGCCGTATAGCCGGAAACTGTATCAGACGCCGCCAAGTGCATCTCTTCAAACCACTTGCCTATCTCCCAGACCTGAGGTTTCCCCCGCATACGGCTCTGGACAAATACATCTTCGGAGCGTGCCGCGTGGAGAAGAACCAGACCGATAGAGTTAGCCTCAGGATTAGGCTGCCAGCCAATCTCATCCTGGCTCAGACCATCAATGACCCTTGCGGTTGCCCGACTGACCCGGTCAAGCGCTGCCTGAACAAAATCCGTTAGTTCCATGCATCACACTCCTTTCACTGTCGGCAAGACGAGCCGATTGCTCGCCACATTCTGAATTATAGTTTCCGTTCATCACCGGTGCAACAGTCAATGCAGCCAAATGGGTGTCTGCATTATAATCAAGATAGGCGACCGAGTCTAAGGATTATTGCCGGGAAATCCAGAAATGGCAGGAGGAAGACATGGCACAGAAAATCAGGGTGGAAGTGGATAGAGACTTATGGGATGAAACGCCGTGGTTTGGCGTCGGGTTTCTCCTGCATGGTGCTTTTTCCTATGCTGGGGGCATGGTTCGCAGTCCGTACCTCGGCTTAGTGCCTTTTCACCAATACTGGGACCTGGGTTGGACAATGGCAGCGAAAGGCAAGATTAAGCTAGAGATAGTAAACGATGAAGGAGGCAGGTAACTGATAGCCGACTATTGCCGTAATGCTTCAACAATCTGGATTTGTGTGTTGTGCCTTCTCAATAGAAGTGATAGATATTATCAAGAAATAAAAGCGGGCAAGGATGCTTCGGTATTCATAAAGGTTTTTGCCAGCGGGCGGCGACGAATGCTCCGGTATTCAGCCTTTGGGATTGACCTGAAAGTTCAATTTTCACCGCCTGTCCAGGCTCATCATTCTGCTGAAAGTAAACACAAGTTCTTACCGCACCTTTTACGGTGGAGCAGGCCAGCACTTCATCTGGCGACCTGAAAAAGGCATTCTCCAGCAAATGCTTCCCAGTTTTCGCCTTGCGCCGGGCAGTCCAGGGACTCAGGCTGTTGAGCGTAGCCACGACTACATATCCACCGGGGCGTGTAACACGAAGGAGTTCACTTACGGCGCGGTTAGCATCTTCGATGAATTCTAGAGCCGTCACCGATACGGCTTTATCGAAGCAGTTATCTCGGAATGGTAGACACAGCATATTTCCCCGCACTGCGAGGAAGGGGAAACTCGTTAATTTCGTATTCGCGCGAGTGAGCATGGGTAGCGAAATATCAAGTCCGACAACTTCTGCCCCCGCGGCAAGAAAGTCAAGAGTAAAAATCCCCGTGCCACAGCCAGCATCAAGCAACTTCTCCCGTGGCTTGAGGTCCAGCAGGTCACGTATAAGGTCGGTTTCAGTTTCTTTGACCAGTCGCCCAATTGGTGCTGTAAACCACTGGTCATACCGTTCCGGCCACTCGTCGAAGAGCATTTTCTGGCTCATAGCGATTCTGAAGGACATCCTGTAAAATCTTTTATGTTTGAATTATATGCCGATGAATATTCTAGCACAGCCCAAATGTCCACTTAAGAAGCCCACAATATTGGGGTAACTTATTGCTCTTAAAATCTGAGGCGGAGTTTGACCAAGATGAGAATACTCTTTCAAAAACGTCGGTTAGTGTTTGACAGCATCATGGTTCAACGCTATTATCGTGAGCAAAGGAAACGATGGGTGAAAGTCACCTGATTGAGAGTTCAGATAAGAAATCTCTTGCCCCCGGAGCGAAAGGAGATAGTCAATGAAAGTACTGGTAACGGGGGGTGCTGGTACACTGGGAAGAAGTGTTGTCAAAGACCTGCTCGCCCACGATTTTGCTGTGAGAGTACTTGACCGGAATACTGAAGGTCTCAAGGAGATGGAACATCCCTCGTTGGAAGTAATTAGCGGCGATATTAGAGACCAATCAAAGATTAGAGAGACACTCAATGGAGTCGAGATAATCTACCATCTGGCGGAGACTTATTCCTCAGACCCCTACGAAGTGCTCGATACCGACATCAAGGGCAATCTTAACCTGCTTACGGCTGCCGCCGAAAGTGGGATTAAGCATTTCCTCTTTGTCAGCAGCCATCGGGTCTATGGTCGTCCCAGATATTTACCGATAGACGAGGAGCATCCGCTTCACCCTGAGGAATCAGGACGTGCTGTATACGCCGCGGCAAAGATCGCCAACGAGAAAATGTGCCTCGCCTTTTGGAAGGAGCGTAATTTGCCCGTAACGATTTTCCGTCCCTGGTGGTCTTTCAGCCCAAATATCAGGGGCCAAATACTCAGAAACATGATTGATGCGGCACTAAAAGGAGAGGTAATCAGAGTCCCTGAACACACCGGCGGCAATTTCGTCCATAATGACGACGCCGCCCTCGCTATGCGGCTGGCCGTGCTAAAGATACAGGCTTACGGTGAGGCTTTCAATCTCACCAGCGGTGTGTTCATCACTTGGCGGGAGTTAGCCGGGATCGTGGTGGGATTAACTGCCTCTCCCTCCCGGTTGGAAATAATTCCGGAAAGTGAGCGAGCCGGAGACCCGTTAGGTGGTACCGACCCGAGTGTTTACTATGAGTGCCGTCTTGATATCGACAAATCCAAGCGCCTGATAGGTTACCAGCCACAGCACAATCCAACAAGAGTAAAAGAACTCCTTAAAGAGACGATAGAACGCCTGGTACAAGCAAGGAAAAGGGGCTAGCCAAAACGCTACGAGTCCAGTTCACCTCGCGTTACGGTACTGTATTTTTCGTGTCCCGGGGTCAACCCTAGCTAAAACAGAACCCCGCTTTGGTGAGGGACTTATCCCCTCTTCACCGACGGACTCAACCAAACTTTGACCGAGGCTATTCATTCGCTGACAACAGGAGTCACCGCAAGACAATCGCAACATCGGTTCCCAGTGTTGTACAAGAGGGGGAAAGAGCGTCCAGTTTTTCATTAAGCACATCAACAATCTGACGGATTGTGTCGTGGCAGCGCGAAGCTTCGAGCAATGATGCGGCGGCTAACAGCCCTTTCAACCGAATCAAGAGGAATTGCTGCAGTCTGCTATCTCAAATTCTGAATGTCGAAGCCTCACCACGGGAGGACTTTGCGCAAAATCATAGCTGTGCTATCATAATCAGGCAAAATCCTGCCAAGGAGCGTGACGATGTCAAAAGAAACCGTTGAGAAGATGCGCTACATTTTTGAGCCTGAGTCTATCGCCGTCATCGGCGCCTCTCAGGATATGGCTGACTTCGGCGGCTGGGCACTCCAGCGCCCGATGACTACCGGCTACAGAGGAATGATTTACCCGGTGAACCCCAGGCGGGATAAGATTCTGGGACTCAAGTGCTTTAAGAGCGTGCTGGATATTCCGGGCCCGGTTGACCTGGCGGTGATTGTGGTCAAAGCCCAACTGGTGCCTTCGGTCATGGCGGAGTGCGTCAAGAAGGGTGTCAAAGCCGCCATCATCATGTCCTCGGGCTTCGCCGAGGTGGGTGAGGAGGGCAGAAAGCTCCAGGAAGAGACCTTACGTATTGCCGAATCGGGCGGAATTAAGTTTGTCGGTCCCAACTGCCTGGGGGTGGTATCCGCCTCGGGCAACCTGAACTTTTTCTTCACCCAGATGCCCCGCTCTGGCTCCATCTCCTTTGTCTCCCAGAGCGGCACGCTGGGCATCTATCTGGTAAACATGGCGGCGAGCAAGGGCTATGGCTTCAACAAATTCATCAGTGTGGGCAACTCCGCCAGTCTCACTTTATCCGATTATATGGAGTATCTGGGCGAAGACCCGGGAACGAGGGTCATCGTCATGTACCTGGAGGGAGTAAGGGACGGGCGCCGCTTCATCGAGGTGGCGCGGGAGGTAGTCAAGAAGAAGCCGGTGGTGGTCTACAAGGGCGGGAGGAGCGCGGCGGGCTCTCGCGCCGCCATGTCCCACACCGCATCCCTCTCCGGGGCGGACGAGGTCTTCGACGCCGTCTGCCGGCAGGTGGGTATCATCCGTTGCGAGGAGTGCTTCCACCCCTTTGAGCTGGCGGAGGCTTTAATGGGTCTACCCATCGCCAGGGGCAAGCGCATCTCAATCATCGGAAGCGGCGGGCAGTGCCTCACCACCTCCGATGCCTGTAGTATGCTGGGGCTGGAACTGCCCGAGTTTGACAGCGAGACCAAAAAGAGGCTCCTCGCCCTCCTTCCTGAGCACGCCCCGGTGCCGACCAACCCGGTGGACACCGCAGCGACCCGCGAGGTGCTGCTCCTGCCCAAACTCTTGGACATCATTCTGTCACTGGACTACATAGATGGCTGTATCATCCCCGGGGCAACCGGTGGCGGGGATACCGCCGAGAACATCCGCCGTCTTCTCGCCGAGGGTGAGGGGGTAGTGGAAATGCTCAAAAAATATAATAAGCCCCTTGTCGCCTATGCCTTACCCGGCGGACAGCAGGTTGCGCTCAACATCCTGCGCCGGGCGGGGATTCCCGTCTACGCCGTGCCCGAGGAGACCGCCCGTGCCATGTGGGGGGTGATGCAGTACGGCGAGAACCGGCGCAAGCTGGAAGCAGATGAAAAAGAGGTGGGAGCGACCGTCCCGAATGCGGTGAAGACTCACTAATCGTCTGCGTAACTCAGCTCACAGGCGACTATTACTTACTTTGGGTTCGTAATTCCTCAATTCCTTGTTTGGCTGCTTGTATCCATGCCGGATTGTTAGCTAGCTCAAGGACTTTTTCAAAATCAGCTATCGCCTCATTCTTAAGTCCCAGCGCTTGATAGGCTTGGCCACGGTAAAGATAGCAATCAGCATATTTGGGCCATAGATACTTATATTTGGATATCGTTTCAACCCGTAACTCGACTGCCTTGTTGAGGTCAGATATGGCAGAGTTGTATTCACCCTTCCGCATATAGGCAATGCCACGATTCAAATATGCTTCCACATATTTAGGTTCTAACTCAAGGGTTTTACTAAAGTCAGATATGGCACTATCGTATTCGCCTTTTCGGAGGTAGGCAGCCCCCCGCGCACCATAGACTCCATAAAGAGGCGGGCGATCTTTGTACTCAGACTCTATTACCTTGCTATAATCAGCAATAGCCGCGTCGTATTGATCCTTGCTGAGATAAGCCGCGCCTCGAACATAAAAGGCTTCGGGGTAGTCCGGTCTTAGCTCGATGGCACGGCTTAAATCAGAGATGCCCCGGTCGAGGCATTCAACTGCATCAAAACGAGGGGAATAGTTGGGGTGCCCGGCTGTGGTCCACTCGGCTAAGGTCCAATAGTCGTGACCACGATGGTAGTAGGCTTCAGCGTATTCGGGATTCAGCTCGATTGCTTTCGTGTACTCCGGGATAGCCTTCTCTATTTGGCCTGCGTTACCATAAGAAATTCCCTTTTTGTAGTGCTGTTCCGCTTCTGAGCCGCAGCCTAACGACCCCACGAGTAAAACAAATGTGACTGCGACTAGCAGAGAAATTAGCTTCTTCACCTATTATACCTTTCCTTGTGGAGTGCCTTGATCAGTAGACGCTCTCCCGAGCCGGTTCTGTAAGAATGGGGAACCCACAACAGCCGCTTGCTCCTGCCAGCCTATTGTAGCAGCATCATCTGAGTGATTCAATTCAGAAGGCAACATGAATTGACGCCTTGCTTGCTAAAACTTTCGCCTTTGTTTCTCTCGCTCGGTCTCGCACAATCTGACTGCTGACACGCTTGTCTCCCCTAATCTCACTCAATCACACCTCACATAATGCCGAGCTTGACAAGTGATGGCGCATGACCTATGTTTGTCTTATGAAGTCATCCAATCGCTGGCTAATTGGTTTCGTCGCCGCCATCGGCGTCATCGTCCTGGTTGCCGTGATACTGGTTCTGACCGCCCGAAACAATGTTTCGCTGTTGCCGGAGGACACTCCGGAAGGTGTAGTCCAGAGGTTCCTCCTGGCACTTCAGGAGAAAGACTACCCCAAAGCCTACGGCTACCTGTCACTCACCGAGAACTACAAAAAGGTTTCCTATGAGGACTGGCTGAAGCAGGTGCCTCCGTACTACGGCACGTCCTCGCCGACATGGAAGGCGACACTGGGCAAGACCACGCCAACCGGCGACAGGGCGACGGTAGAGGTCTTCGTTGACGTTTTCCGTCAAACCGGTAGTATCGAAAGTTCGGTGCAGACCCAGCAGGTCCTTTTCCAGCTGACCCGAATCAGCGGCACCTGGCTTATCACCTCCAGTCCCGGTCTCTATTTATTTTACTAAGGTGAAGTCATCTCCCCCTTTGTAAAAGGGGGACTAAGGGGGATTTTCGTATCCCTCTTGCTCTCCCTTTAAGAAAGGGAGAAGAACTTTAATCCTGGGAGGAGTCAATGAGCACTACCAGAAGGGTCTTCCTCTATGTTTTAGCCTTCATCACGCTGGGCATATTCGCGGCAGGGGCAGGACAACTGCTCTCGCTTGCCTTCGACATCACCATCAGGGGTTCCACGGTGGCGGTAGGCGGGCAGGCTTTTAACCAGCAGCAGCTTAGCCTGGGACTGGCGATGCTGGTCATCGGGGGTCCGCTCTGGTTTCTGTTCTGGGGAGCAATCAGACGCCGCGTCCTGACTAATAAAGAAGAAATCGGCGCAGTGATGCGCAAGTTCTACCTTAACCTGATTCTGCTGGTAACGGCGTTCACCTGGCTTTCCAGTACGAGTAATTTCCTGATGTGGCTGATGGCGGGCGTGCCCGTCGCCCGGTTCTCGTCAGGCGGACTGGCAGCCGTGATTGTCACCGGTATTATCTGGTACTACCATTTCCGGGTGTCGGAGACCGAGGGACATCCCTCGCCCGCCGCCAGGACGCTCCGGCGCTGGTACGTCTACATACTGTCCGCCCGGGGGCTGGTATGGCTGGCTTCAGGCCCGGTGATAATGGTCTATACCACCGTCTCGAATTTACCCGTCTGGGGAGGCGCGCTGGTCGGGGGACGGTTCTGGAACGACTCGGTTCAGGGTGCCATCGCCTGGATAGTGCTCGGGGGCGTCACCTGGTATTTCCACTGGTTTCGCATGGCTCGGGGTGACTTCGAGTCCCAGCTCCGGCAGGTCTATTTCTACCTCTTTGCGATACTGGGCGGGGCCATTGCCACTCTAGTGGCGCTCACCGTCACTTTCTACCTCGCCTTCGCCTGGGCTTTCGGCGGTGCCACAACCAGCCGTCACTTCATGCCCCTGGGCTGGTCGGTGCCTCTCATCCTCATCGGGGCTTCTATCTGGCGCTACCACCAGTGGCGGGTGCAGGAGGAGGCGACCCAGGTCTACGAGCGCCAGTTCTCGGCAGAACGTGTCCACTTCTACCTGATGTCATTTCTGGGTCTCGGCGCCATCGTTTCCGGCTTCATCATCCTGTTCGGCATCTTCCTTGACCTCATCATCAACGCCACGACGCCCCCGGTCGCCATAACCGCCGGCTGGTGGCGCAACCAGCTCAGTCTGTGTCTGGCGCTCCTCATCGTGGGCACGCCGATGTGGCTCCGCTACTGGGGCATGGCGCTCCGGCGGGCGGAGGCGGGGGGAGCTACCGAGTGGCGAGCACGCTCACGGCGCATCTTCCTCTATGCCATGGTCGGTATATCTATCGTGACGCTGGCGGCTGACCTGGTGAACATTGTTTACCGGCTACTGAACGGCATACTCCTGGGCAATCTGGGGATAGGTTTCCTGCGCACAACCAGATGGAGTCTCCAGACGGTGATTGTCGCCGCGGTCGTGCTCTGGTATCACTGGCAGGTGGCGCGCACCGACCAGAAGCGCGGGGCTGAGGGGGAAGCACTCTACAAGAGCGTTGTCCTTCTCGCCGGTAGCGGCGCCCTGGAGCTGGTGCCCCGCATCGAGAAAGCACTCGGCTACAAGATTCGCATAATGACCCTTCTAGGAGCGCCGGGAGAGAAGACGCCTGTGCTATCGGATGAAGAGGTGAGCCGGCTGGTAAGTGAGGTACAGCAAGCCCCCAGCACCGAGATTATGCTGGTTACGCTGGAGGGCAAGATAGCCGTGCTACCTTATCAGAACAAATGAGGAGACTGGGTCTCTAAAACTGGAAGCCACCTTCCTGCCAAAAGACAAATTGTGTTTGTCTTATGTAGCGCCGAAGCGTTGCAGTGCCGCTATCTCATTGTAAATGAACTTCCTATGCAATTCCATTACTTGCTCAGGCGTAGCGGGCTCTGAAGCAGTCAAATTCCTAACATACGGGATGTTATTACTGTAATATACTGGTGCTGAACCTTTAGGTACGGTTATCTTTAAGACAATCTTGTCATCGACTTCTACGAAATTAAGGCTTACGACTATCGCAGGTTTGACGGTTTTTTGGCATATACCCGATATCCGATTCTGGATAGAGTCTCTGGATGTCTCAGCAATACCTACGATTGTTCGGTTTTTGGCTACACCAAAGTAAATTATGCCTGTGTTCGAGGTCGCAAAAGCAGCAATCTCCTTTGCAATGTCGCTAGCCTGAGTTGGGTAAACCTCCATGAATTCAAGGTTCTGTCCCTCCCACTGTTGGATATCTCTGAGGAGGCGCCCAACCAGATCTTCTCCTTGTTGTGCAGTCATGGGCAATAGTCCTTTGTTATGTTCACGATTTTGGCTTATTATAACACCTTGCTATCTTGATGTTTCAACATACCCCTCCCGTTTGCTTTGCCTTCACCCCAAACCTTATAATGTCCTGCTATGGCGCAAGTTATTCCCGGTCTCAACCAGATTCTACCTAAAGTCCAGAAGCCCGCCCGCTACACCGGCGGAGAGTGGAATGCCATCGTCAAGGACTGGGACAAAACGCTTCTCCACTTCGCCCTGGCTTACCCCGATACCTACGAGATTGGCATGTCCAACATGGCGCTACCCATACTCTATGACATCATCAACGCCGACGGGGATGCCCTTGCCGAGCGGGTCTTCGCCCCCTGGGGAGACATGGCGCAAAAGCTGCGCGAGGCTAAAATTCCCCTCTTCAGCCTGGAGTCCCGCCATCCTCTCTCCGATTTTGATGTCATCGGCTTCTCGCTGGGCTACGAGCTTACTTATACCAACGTACTGAACATGCTTGACTTTGCCCGGATACCGCTACTAACCGCCGAGAGGGACGAAGAGCACCCCCTCGTCATCGGCGGCGGCAGCTGCGCCCTGAACCCCGAGCCGATGGCTGACTTCTTTGATTTTTTCGTCCTGGGCGACGGCGAGGAGGTATTACCCGAGCTAATCCAGGTTCTCAAGGAATGGAAAGGAAGAGAAGCCAGCCGGAAGGAAGTATTAAGCAAGGTGGCAACCATCCCCGGCGTCTACGTTCCCGCTTTCTACGAGACGACCTACGACGGGGAGGGGTTTCAGAGAGTTACCCCCCTGAGCCGTGTGGCTAAGGCAAGGCTCAAGCGGCGCATCGTATCCGAGCTGGCGCCCCCGGTGACCCGACCGGTCGTGCCTTATATTGAGGTCGTCCACGACCGCGGGGCACTGGAAATCCAGCGGGGGTGCAGCCGGGGCTGCCGTTTCTGCCAGGCGGGCACCATCTACCGCCCGGTGAGGGAGCGCCCCCACGAGGAGATTATCCGAGCGGTCGGCGAGATTATCGACGGGTGCGGTTACAACGAAATCTCGCTGGTCTCGCTCTCCTCAAGCGACTACGCCGGGATTGAGGAGTTAGTGGCTAGGCTGGTCAAGCGCTACCAGCGGCGCAACCTCAGTCTCCAGCTACCGAGCCTGCGTATTGACAACTTCTCGGTGAAGCTGATGGAAGCCCTTAGCTCGGGCAGGAAGACGGGACTCACTTTCGCCCCCGAGGCAGGGAGCGAGCGGCTCAGGTGCGTCATCAACAAGCCCATCACCCAGGATGAAATCGTCGCCACGGCGGAGGCGGCTTTCCGGAGGGGCTGGGGAGGGTTAAAGCTCTACTTCATGCTGGGACTGCCCACCGAGAATCAGGAGGACATGGCAGCCATCGGCAGGCTTCTGGACGCCGTCCGTGCCGCCGGCTTGAAGTCTCCGGGCAGGAGACCCCAGATACGGGTCAGCCTGTCAACCTTCGTCCCCAAAGCCCACACGCCATTCCAGTGGGTAGCCCAGGATAAAGAGGAGTCGCTGAATGCGAAGCACGAGTTCCTGCGTGGCGAGCTAGCCCGCAAAGGGATTAGACCCGCCTGGTCGGACCCAAAATCAAGCCTCCTTGAAGCCGTCCTATCGCGGGGAGACCGGAGACTGGGCAAGGTCATCCACCGCGCCTGGCAGAATGGGGCGACATTTGACGCCTGGAGCGAGTTCTTTGACTTTGAGAAGTGGCGGCGGGCTTTTGAGGCCGAGGGGATTGACATGGGCTTTTACGCCCTCAGGGAGCGCGCCCTGGATGAACCACTGCCCTGGGCGCACATTGACATCGGCGTGAGCACTGCCCACCTTAAAAGACAGTACCAGCTTGCCAAAGCGGGGAAACTCACCCTGGACTGCCGTGACAACGCCTGTTACAAGTGCGGACTGGAGAAATGGCAGGCGGGCTGTCAGGAGAAGACAACAGAAACGCTCACCGGAAGACAGGTCTTAAAAAGCTAGAAATCAACAGGGAATAGAAGACTTTTCTTTATGCTCCGTCTGGATGCCAATCGTCTTAAATAAGCTCCAGGCGCAATTAAGCTAGAAATAACCAGAGAGGCAGAAAGAGATACGCTAGTTGACGAAGTCCTTAAGAGTTCTAAATCTTTCGCAATCTCTACACTGTTGAACATGGCAAAGGTAGGTGCGCCCGTTGCGGTCGGTTCTGATATTTATATGCTTGTTATGCTTCCTTTTAAAAGGTTCGCGCCATTTGTGGGGTTGCCCAGTCTTTGGACATATTGCTTGTTTAGCCACGTGGCTCCCCTATCCAGCAAGCCCCGGGAGCGCTGCCTGCTCCCCTTCCTCACCGGTGAAGACGGCAATGGTGCTGACCTTATCCCCTTCCTTCTTCATGCGCATGAGGATAACCCCCTGCGCCACGCGGGAAGTGATGCGGATGCCCCTCTCCCCACCCTTCTCCCTGACCGGCGTTGCCATGATGATGCCCTCGGCAGAGATAATCATGACCTGGTCGGTGAAGGAGACAACCCTGGCGGCGGCGACGACACCGGTCTTTTCGGTCACCCTGAGCGTTTTAACGCCGGAGCCGCCCCGCCGGTGGTGAGGGTACTCCGAGACCCTGGTCAGCTTGCCGTAGCCGTTTACCGTCACGATGAGAACGAAGCGGTCATCAGGGGCAGTGTCCATGCTGACCACACGGTCACCTTCCCTGAGTCGCATGCCCCGGACGCCTCCGCTCATTCTGGAGCTTGAACGAAGCGTCTTTACGGCGAAGCGGACTGCCTGCCCCCGCTCGGTGACCATCATGACATCGTTGTCATCAGTGGCAAGGCAGACCGAGACCAGCTCATCCTCGGGGGCGAGGTCCATGGCAATCAGCCCGTTGCTGCGTACAACGGCGAAGTTGTCCCCGGCCGTCTTTTTGACCTCACCCAGACGGGTGGCCATAACGAGAAAGTCATCGGGCTTAAAACCAGTGAGGGCGACCATGGCAGTGACCTTCTCATCCTCTGCCATCGCTGGGAAGAGATTGATGATAGCCATGCCTTTGGCAGTCCGCGAGACATCGGAATAGAGCTCGTAGCATTTTATCGCATAGACCTTGCCCCGATTGGTAAAGAAAAGGAGATTATCGTGGGTGTCGGCGACGGTGAGGAGCCTCGTGGCATCTTCTTCCACGAACTCCATTCCGATAATCCCCTTGCCACCGCGATGCTGAATGCGGTATTTGTCCGCCGGCACCCTCTTGACGAAGCCCCGGTGGGAGAGTGTGACCACCTCCTGCTCGTGGGGGATGAGGTCAACCTCGGTAAACTCCCTCGCCTCCTCCTCCATTATCTGTGTCCGCCGGCTGTCGCCATAGCGGTCTTTCAGGCCAGCTACGTCCTCTTTGATAAGATTAAGAATCTTACGCGGGTTAGCCAGAAGGTCTTCAAAGTAGGCGATGGACTTAATGACCTCGGTGTACTCATCGAGAATCTTCTTCCGCTCCAGACTCGCCAGCCTTCTTAGCGGCATATCCAGGATTGCCTGGGCTTGAATCTGGGACAGACTGAACTTTTCCATCAGCGCCTGACGGGCCGCCTCCACGCTGGCAGACCGCCGGATGAGGTTGATTACCTCCTCAATATGGTCTAGGGCAATCTTAAGCCCTTCCAGGATGTGGGCGCGGTCTTTAGCCACCTTAAGGTCAAAGCGGGTACGCCGGGTGATGACCTCGGTGCGGAAATCAATGTAACCCTTTAGGGCTTCCTTGAGACCGATGACCCTTGGCTCGCCGGCGACGAGAGCCAGCATGTTGACGAAGAAGGTTGACTGGAGGGCGGTGAACTTGTAGAGGCTGTTCAGCACCTGGAGAGGCTGGGTGTCCCGCCGGAGTTCAATGACCACCCGCATCCCCTGACGGTCTGACTCGTCCCTGAGAGCGGAGACACCGCCAATCCTTTTCTCCTTAACGAGCTCGGCGATGCGCTCAATCAGAGCCGCCTTGTTGGTCTCATAGGGTAGCTCGGTGATGACTATCTGCTGCTGTCCGCCGGGGGCTTCCTGGATACCGGCTTTGCCTCTGACCACCACACGCCCGTGTCCGGTGGCATAGGCGCTCTTAATCCCCTCCTGCCCCAGGATGATGCCTGCGGTGGGGAAATCGGGCCCCCTGACCAGCCGGGTAAGCTCCTCGACCGTCGCCTCCGGGTTGTCAATGAGGTAAGCTATGGCATCGCAGACCTCACCGAGGTTATGGGGCGGGATATTGGTCGCCATGCCCACGGCGATGCCGGAGCTACCGTTAATCAGGAGATTAGGCAGTCTGGCGGGAAGCACGGTGGGCTCCTTCAGGCTGTCATCAAAGTTAGGCATCATGTCAACGGTGCCTTTTTCAATGTCAACCAGCATCTCGGTGGCGATTTTGGAGAGCCTGGCTTCGGTGTAACGCATGGCGGCGGGCGGGTCGTTATCCACGCTGCCGAAGTTGCCCTGCCCGTCAACAAGGGGATAGCGCAGGGAGAAAACCTGCGCCATCCTCACCATGGCATCGTAGACGGGGATGTCGCCGTGGGGGTGGTATTTGCCCATCACCTCACCCACGATACGGGCGCTCTTGCGGTAGGGACTGGGGGGAGCCAGCCCCATGTCATTCATGGAGTGGAGAATGCGCCGCTGCACCGGCTTGAGCCCGTCCCTCAGATCGGGTAAAGCCCTGGCGACGATAACGCTCATGGCGTAATCGAGGTAAGAGCCCCTCATCTCATCTTCGATGTTTACCGGTCGAACCTTACCCATTACCATGGCTAGTACTCACCATCCATCTTATCTTCGTCGTTACCATCATCGGGTATGGCATCCATCTCATCGCCGCCGGTGACGCCGGCATACTCTTCTTCCTCCTCCTCACCCATCTCCTCGAAGTCCAGCCCGCGCCGGAGCAGGCGGTCGCTGACGTAGGGACGGATACGCCCGAAACCCTTGGGCGGGAAGGAGAGGCTACCCGCCTGAGCCGGGTGCTGGTAAGTCTCCCTGATGATTATCGAGACCACCTTGTCCGTGACGCTGACGACGCTGGCGACGTAGCGATTACCACCGTTCAAGAGCCTGAGGAGACGGTGGGCGTGTCTCGGCTCAACCACACCGACGTAGTCGCCCCGCCCGCTCCTCACCGCGAGATTCAGGCCGTCTACTTCTAGCTCAACCTTGTCACCGGCAACCAAGCCCGCCAGTACCGAGCCTGACGCCAGATGCTGGAGGCTGACCACCCCGGCTTTACCTGTCTCCTCAATAAAGCTATGAGGGTCGACGCGGTGGTAAACGTCTTCTGAAGCGACCGCGACCCCGACCAGCTGGGACAGGCGCGACAAATTTTTCCGGGCGATGACATTGTAGGGGTCAATCCTGAGAGCCTGGCTATAGGCTTCCCTCGCCTCCTCATACTCGCCGAGCTCAAGGTAAGCCCGCCCCAGCCGGTTGTAGGCATCCACATCATCGGCAAAACTCTCAAGCAGGCTCTTGTTAGTGGCAACCGCCTCGCGCCAGTTGCCCGCCATCGCCAGGTCTATCGCCCGCTTGGTCGCCTTCTGCTTTACGACTACAGCGTCACCTACTCGACTCGCCAATCTACCACTACTCCAGTCCTGTTTCTCTTAAGTCCCAAACTCACCCCGGTAAATATTGCGGATAGTATTACCAGAGAAACGGGAATTTGTAAAGGGGTAAATCCCTACTATCTGTATAATTAAATAGAACCAGTGAAAAGTCAAGCGCCCCAGCACAGAAAGATGTGCTCAACTAGATTGGTTGACACAAACGAGCACAATAATTTAAGGGAGTTAATACAAACTAGCCATATTTTATGACTTGCTTAGACAAAGTTGAAGGCAGTCCGATGATGTTAATATCAAACTTCAAAGAAGGTTCAACAAAGGTGCTGGCATTATGAATACGGAATGAGATTTGCCAACCTTTGTCAAAATACATTAAAAGTGTAGTTTCTGATTTTGGCTTCTGTGATATGTTTATAATGAGCGTAGGTAGAGGTATCTTGCTACCCCATTTCAGAGTGCCATCAATGTTGAAAGACATAATAGAGACTGTGCCGTTTTCCTTAATCACCTTGTAGTAATCGTATTTGCCGAGCAGATACTTAACTAGTCCTTTGGCTACTTCATGGGGCTTGGTATCAAACAAGGTCTGCATTTCGGATTGGAAAGCCTGTAGAATTGGCATATAGTAGAGCTGTTTTTTGTTAGGAATATCTTTCCACTTGTTACCATGATGTTTTTTACTGTTTAATTCCATGAATACCGGGGTAACCTGATGAAAGTAGTTAGCCGAGCAATGAATACCGAACCAATCAGAACCGAAGTCTATGTGTTCCGATAAGCGTGAGTGTTTCACTGCCCAGTGCCGGTTTTTGGCAGAGACTCCTATGTCCTCATCAAGGTCTTCGTTATGAACAATAACATCACGGACATCGCCGAGCTTCCCCATCTGGTCAGGCTGTATTGAAACAGAGCAATGGCTTCCTGAGAGCCGGTCGTCATGTGCAACTAAAAAGGTTACGGACTCATTGGCTGCCTTTACTATGTTTTGCCGTTCGTCGGACGGACATGCCTCAAAGCATTGCTTAGCCTTTTGCATCTGCATGCTTGGCTCAATCGTTGCGGACAAATGCTTGGAGAAACTCAAGGCTATCCCATACTCAAAGGCACGCCCCATATCGTTTTGCGATAAGCTCATATAGCCAAGTCTTTACTTAGAACTAATACTTCGCTGGATCGCTTATTTTTCGACATGCCATAAACCCATTCTACAGACAGGATAGGGTTATCAGAGTAAAGCTCCCTGATAGTGTTGCAATCGTTATAGGACATAATCCAGCGTTCTCTTTTATGCAATATATCAGCTAACTCTTGATGGTTAAAGTCTTTGTGCGTGTCTCCCTTGACTCCGTATAATGCGTGGCCATTCATATAAGGCGGGTCGAGATATAAGAATGCGTCAGGGTGTTTGGCGATTGACTCTCTGAAATCAGCGCATGCTACCTCAAAATTCGTAATCTGAAAAGAGCGCAGACGCTCTATTGATGACTCTGTAAAGCGGGGGTGTCCAGGAGACATACCGCCAGACAATGTAGTACCTGAAAAAGATGACCTGTTCAACACGAAAAAGGCGGCCGCCCGCTCCACCCTATCTTCTAGCCTGGTATATCGCTTCTGGAGGCTGTAGAATTTCGTCCTCGAAAGCGGATAGTAACGCTCCACACGGTTCGCGAGTAGTTCTCGGTCTTCCAAGAGCACTTGCCAGAAATCAACCAACGGGCTAAAGACATCATAGCCATAAACCTGCATTCGTGTTGTGCAAGCTAACTCAATTGAGCCGCCGCCTAAAAATGGTGAGCACAGTTTTGTTTCTTTGGCTGGAATACAGGAGTAAATGGCTTTAACAGCCCGATTTTTCCCGCCTGGATAACGTAACGGGGAATGTGGGTAATGCTTCGGTAAGTCAAAAAAAGCAAATTGAGCTACGCTATCAACGAGCCGGGCCGCAACCTTCTCAAACGGAGCTTCTGTAGGTTCTATCACCTTTTTACCTTATGAGCTGACCGATTTTTCGGGAGTTCCTTCCAAGTGGCCCTATTAAGGAGTTAATCTACTTTTTCCAGCTCAAAAGCCTGATGAAGCGCCCTCACCGCATCCTTCAGACGGCTCTCGTCAATGATGCAGGTTATCCTTATCTCCGAGGTGGTGATTGCCTGGATGTTGATGTTCTCCCGTGCCAGGGTGGCAAACATCCGCGCCGCGTAGCCCGGGGCGTTCTGCATGCCGGTGCCGACGATGCTCACCTTGCCCACCTTGGCGTCGCTGAGGCACTCACGCGCCCCCATCAGTTCGGCTACCGGTTTGACCACCGCGAGCGCTTTTTCAAGCTGGCTCCGGGCGATGGTAAAGGTGAGGTCAGTGATATTGTCCAGGCTGACGTTCTGGACGATTGTATCAACGCTGACGTCAGCCTGCGCCAGCGGCTGAAAGATAGCCGCGGCGATGCCCGGCCTATCCGGCACTCCCACCACGGTAATCTTGGCTACGTCATAGTCATGAGCGATGCCGCTCACCCGATTTCTCGCTTCCATAGAAACCCCTCCGTGAATCAACGTGCCCCGACTTTCAACGAAACTTGACAGCACTTCTACGGGCACGTGGTATATCTCCCCGAGCTCGACTGCCCGGGGATGCATCATCTTGCTCCCGTAGGTCGCCAGCTCAAGCATGTCCTGATAACTAATCTCCTTGAGCCTCTTAGCTTCGGGCACCAGCCTCGGGTCGGCGGTGTAAATACCGTCAACGTCAGTATAGCGCTGGCAAAGGTCAGCCTTAAGGGTGGCGGCAAGCGCCACGGCGGTCGTGTCAGACCCCCCCCGTCCCAGCGTCGTGGTCTCCATGCCCTCGGTAATTCCCTGGAAGCCTGCCACCACCACCACCTTCCCCTTGGTTAGCTCATCCTGAATACGCTTGACATCAACCCGGATGATACGCGCCCGGCTGTAGCTACGGTCGGTCTGGATGCCCGCCTGAGCCCCGGTAAGACTTATCGCTTCACAGCCGATATCCTTAAGAGCCATGGCGATAAGGGTTGAGGCAACAATCTCACCGGTTGATAAGAGCCCATCCAGTTCGCGCTCGCTGGGGTTGGATGTAATCTGGTGGGCGAGCTTGATAAGCTCATCAGTGGCATCGCCCATCGCCGAGGTGACCACCACTACCTGGTTGCCCGCCTCCCTGGCTTTGGCGATGCGCCGGGCGGCACTCAGGATGCGCTCGGCATTAGCCACCGAGGTGCCGCCGTATTTCTGAACAATCAAAGCCACTTCAGCCAACCCCAATCTAGCCGGTTATCAGACGTCCCATAATATTATAGCCATCCTCCATAAAAAAGCCAGTGGCTTTCCCCTCGACTTCGGTGAGACGTTTAGCCCCATTACGGTTAAGTCCCGCTCCCCAGATAAGGAAAGGTACGGGGTCCGGGGAATGGGTCCTCGTGGCGATGGGGGTGGGATGGTCAGGCGTCACCAGCACTCGGAGCGAATCTCCCTTGAAGCTGAAAACCTGTCCCAGGACTTCGCTATCGGTCCGCTCAATCGCCGCCACCTTGTCTTCAACCGAGCCACAGTGGGCGGCTTCATCGGTAGCCTCAATGTGAATGACAACCAGGTCATGTGTCTTCAAAGCATCAAGAGCACCTTTAGCCTGAGCGCTGAAATCATTGTCCAGCCCGTCCTTGACCCCGGGAATCTCCAGAACCGCCATCCCCATCATCTGTACCAGCCCTCTAAGGACATCAACGGCTGAGGTCACCGCCGCTTTAACCCCGTAAAGCCTCTTGAAATCGGGGACATCAACCGTCTTACCACTTCCCCAGAAGAGCCAGAGCATGGTCGCCGGTAGCTCACCGCGCCGGCTACGGGCGGTGTTCACCGGATGGTCAGCGAGAACCGGGACAGAGCACTCCATGATTTCCCGGAGTAGCTCACTGCCGATACCCCGGGGTAAAAACTCTTCGACCGGTTTCCCCGGGATGTCATGGGCGGGAGTACAGTGGGCAAGCAGTGTGTCGTCATGTCCTTTGAGCTTCAGGATATGACGGTAGCTCACTCCGGGGTAGAGATAGACTCCGTTTTCGCCGATTTTATCGTTGAGAGCGCCGATGAGAAGCCTGGCTTCGTCAGTCAGTATATGTCCGGCGCTGTAATCCCGCATCCTGCCCCCCTCCACCGTGACCAGATTGGCGCGGAAGACGACGGCGCCATCGGTGGTAATCCCCATGCTCACAGCTTCGATGGCGGCACGTCCCTGGTGGTAGCGCCTGGGGTCATAGCCCAGTATGGAGAGACAGGCGTTATCGCTGGAGGCTTCCATGCCGGGCGGAATTGTGCGCGCCAATCCAACCATACCCTCCGTAGCCATGGCATCCAGATTGGGAGTGCGGGCGAGCTCCAGCGAGGTTTTATTCCCGCGCTCGGGAAGAGGATAACCGGCTGCCCCGTCCAGAATAACGACACAGTATTTCATACTAGCTCATCCAGTGCGAAAAACGGACACCAGAATTTTTACCACCTGTGCGGCTGAATGTCAACTCCGAAGCGTATATTGTCCGATGCGTCCGTTTCGCTCAGTGCGCCTCAGAGCGAAAGCGACGCCTGAATAGAAGTTAGCTTCTGCTTGATTTCCGGGTTGGTGGGGACGAGTTCTTTTATTCTGGCACAGGCGTGGCTCACGGCAAAGGCTTTACGGCTCCCCACCTCCCGCCCAATCTCAGAGAGAGATAGACCGCTCAGCTCACGTAAAAGGTACATGACCATCTCACGCGCCAGCGCTACCCTCCGGCTCCGCCTCTTGCCCGTTATGTCCTCGGGGGATAGCCCGAAGCTCTGGGAGACGGCGCTGATAACCTGCCTTGGATTAACCTGGAGGGAATCCGCTCGCTCGCCGATGTCGGCGAGGGCTTGGGCGGCTAGCTCCGGGGTAAGCGTGGTCTTAAGCAACTTGGCGTAGGCGATAACGCGGTTCAGGGAGCCTTCCAGTTCCCTCATGTTCTGATTTATCTTTCCCGCGATGAAATCAAGCACGTCCTGACCCAGGTTAGCCCCTTCCTTTTCGGCGCGGCGCCGGAGGATTTCCTTCCGGGTGGTAGTGTCGGGGCTCTCCAGATGAGTGACCAGTCCCCAGCTGAAGCGGGAGCGAAGCCTCTCGCTAAGTGACGGTAGACTGGCCGGAGGCTGGTCACAGGTCATGACAATCTGCCGGCTGGCGTTGTGGAGCTCATTAAAGGTGTGGAAGAAGCAAGCCTCAGTCTGCTCCTTGCCACCGATGAACTGGATGTCATCAATAAGGAGCATGTCGGCGCCGCGGTAGCGCTGACGGAAGCTGTCCATGTGCCTTGATTGGACGGCGCTCACAAACTCGTTAGTAAACTCTTCGCCGCTAACGTAGACCACTCCACAGTTAGCTTCCCTCGCCTTGTGCCCGATTGCCTGAACCAGATGGGTCTTGCCCAGCCCGGCGCCGCCGTAGATAAAAAGCGGGTTGTAGGTCTTGCCGGGACTCTGGACGACCTCCAGGGCAGCAGCGTGAGCCAGACGGTTGCAGTCACCAACGACAAAAGAATCAAAGGTGTATCTGGAGCTAAGATGCGGCGTCGCTGCCACAAGCTGACGTTCGCGAGGCGTCACCAATCCCGTCTCGCCACCCGAAGGGAAAGAATTCACCCTGAATACCGCTTTGACCCTCCGGTGCAGGAGGTTAATCAGAGTCTTCTCGATAAGGGAGCGCGGTTACGGTCGAGGTATTCGGCGACAAAGGTGTTGGGTACGGCAATGACAAACTCTTCCCCCTGATAAATGACGCCCTGAGTCTTCTCAAGCCAGGTGCGGTAGTTGGGTTTGCTTACCTCGAGCTCAAGCTCTCCGAGGGCGGTTTCCCAGATGTCACGGGCGGACTTCGCTTCCATGCTACCTTCCTCCCGAAAAAGGCACAAATTCACCTGCAGATGGCTATATCTTACGCTGAGAGCGGCACGGAACCGCACCGCACCTGTAGGATTTTTAACCACACCTATCCTAACAGCCCGCCCCCCTAATGGCAAATTTTGCCCCGCTTGTCTAGGACAAAGCCCCGCCCTTTTTCTCCCTTAGAAGGTCTCTTTTACTCCCCTTTTTCATCAGTTTCAGCCCCCCGCCAAGCTGGAGCCGGGTTGCCGGCAGGTTTTTCTGGTGTTAAAATTCTGGCAGTCTCCCGAGTCTTTCTGAATTCGGAGGTTAGCTTGCGCCTCGTCTTCATGGGAACCCCTGAGTTCTCGGTGCCGATACTAAGCCACCTGTCTCAGGGTGGCTATCAGGTGGTCGCCGTCTACACCCAGCCGGATACGCCCTCGGGGCGGGGACTTAGATTAAGTCCCTCGCCGGTCAAGAGGGCGGCCCTGGCGCTTGGTTTACCCGTCGCCACGCCGGCGACGCTGAAAGACGAAAGAGTGCTCAGGGAACTCGCCCGCTTTGCCCCCGAAGTCATCGTGGTAGCGGCTTACGGAAAGATTCTGCCCAACAGGGTGCTGAATCTACCTGAGCACGGCTGTCTCAACATCCACCCCTCCCTTCTCCCCCGCCACCGCGGTGCCACGCCCATCCCCGCTGCCATTCTGGCGGGTGACGCAACTACGGGGGTCACCGTCATGCTCATGGACAGGGGACTGGACACAGGACCCATCCTGGCTCAGGTGGAGCTACCAATCGCTGACTCCGATACCACAGGCACGCTGACGGTAAAGCTTTCCGAATTGGCGTCTCAGCTTATCATCGAGACCCTCCCTTGCTGGGTCAAAAAGGAGATTAGGCCGGCGCCTCAGAATGAGGGTAAGGCAACCTACTCGGGGCAAATCACCCGGGCGTCAGGCGAGATTGACTGGAATCTGCCCGCACTTCAGCTCTGGCGCCAGGTTCGCGCCTACAACCCCTGGCCCGGCGCCTACACCAGGTGGCGAGAAAAAGAACTCAAGATAACCAGAGCGGTGCTAATGCCACCAGCGAGAGGGATTGAAGCCGGTAGGGTGGCCGCTGACAGTTTCCCGGAAGGTGTTGGCTTCGGCGTCGGCACCGGTGATGGCATCCTCGGGATTCAGGAAGTCCAGTTCGCCGGGAGGAGGGCCATGCCCGCCGCCGACTTCCTGCGTGGACAGAGGGACTTCACCGGTGCCAGGCTCCCCTGCTAATAGATGCTTAGCTAGCTGTATAATGGAGAAGCCTGAGGAGGTAGCGCTTGTTTTCTCCTGATGAACTCCGGGGATTTGCGACTTTGGTGGCTATCTTTGCCCGACTGCGCGCCGAGGGTGGCTGTCCCTGGGACAGGGAGCAGACGCACCGCTCTCTCCGCAGCAATCTGCTTGAGGAGACCTACGAAGTTCTGGAAGCCCTCGACGAGGGCGATTCGAAGAAGCTCAGGGAAGAACTCGGTGACCTCCTGATGCAGATTGTCTTTCACGCCCGGATTGCTGAGGAAGACGGCGAATTTGAACTGGGGGATGTCATCGAGGGCATTAATAAGAAGCTCATCTACCGCCATCCCCACGTCTTCGGTAAGACCAGGGTGAAGGACGCCGGCGAGGTCGTCCATAACTGGGAGGAACTGAAACATAGGGCAAAGGGCGAGAAAAGTTCAATCTTGTCCGGCGTGCCCAAAGAGATGCCTTCACTCGCTTACGGCGAGGCGATACAGAGGCGGGCGGCTACCGCCGGCTTTGACTGGAAGGAAGCCCAGGACATAGTTGACAAGCTCGTCGAAGAGGTAAAGGAACTTCAGTCGGCTAAGGGTAAAAAAAGGCAGTCCGAGGAGTTCGGCGATTTACTCTTCACGCTGGTCAACATCGCCCGGAGAATGGGAATTGACCCCGAGACGGCGCTAAGGGAGACCAACCGGAAGTTCTACCGGCGCTTCACCCGCATGGAAGAGCTTGCCCGTGAGCGAGGTAAGGATTTCAGCAAACTGTCTCTTGAGGAGCAGGACAGGCTGTGGGAAGAGGCGAAGGGGGAGGAGACATAAATTCTGGTAAGTATAGAGGTCTTTATACCCTACGGGTAGCCATTCGCCAAAAGCTGATGATAATCAAAATAATGCCCACTAATTGAATGCCGTAGCGAACAACGAGCCATATCAGATACGATTCAGTATAATACGATGCGCTTGGAAACGGCGAAACAAACAGGTGAGGGATGACTCTTCCTCCTGCTAATGAAAACAGCACCAGAAAAGAGCCCCACAAAAATGACTTAGAAGGTGTACCGCGCTTAGCTAATCTGACACCGACGATAATTGCCGCTAGCCAACCCAGAATAAGTGCTAGGTGAGGGACCGTATCAAGTAGCCATCCCATATTGAACTGCCTCCTCTGTCCGTAACATGGATTTAGAAGTCGGGGCGAGTGGACTCGAACCACCGACCTCAGCGTCCCGAACG
>JAZDNC010000052.1:0-4873 GCA_043800335.1 Chloroflexota bacterium | reverse complement strand
TATTCTACGGCTGGTGGATTATCGCCGCCTGCTTTGTGATGTCCCTCTACACCTCGGGCGTGCTGGGCTATGGCTTCACCGCCGTCATTGACCCGCTCCGAAGAGAGTTCGGCTGGAGCTCCGCCCAGGTTTCAATTGCCTCCTCGATGCGCGGTGTAGAGTCGGGTCTGCTTGCTCCGTTCATCGGAATTATCATCGACCGCTACGGCTCGAGGCTGGTTATTCTCATCGGGGGCGTCATTACCGGGCTGGGCATGCTCCTCCTCGCCAGAATTCATTCACTGGTTGGCTTCTATCTGGTCTTCGGTCTGATAGCCTTAGGCACAAGCGCGGTCGGGGTGACGACATTCATGGCCGCCGTCGCCGGCTGGTTCCGCCGCCGTCTTGGTCTGGCGATGGGCATCATGGTGAGCGGATTCGGCTCAAGCGGGCTGGTCGTGGTGCCGGCGACCCGGGTAATTGACACCTTCGGCTGGCGGAATGGCATGACCTTTTTTGCTATCGGCGTCTTTATCATCGTGATTCCGCTGTCTCTTGTCGTGAGAGACAACCCTGAGCATTACGGACTGCTCCCAGATGGAGATACCGCGCCCCACCAGACGACAGAGGAGCACCACTCCCGCCACCGGAAAGCAGGGAACAGCGTGGGCGTCAGGCAGGCACTTTCTTCCCGTATCTTCTGGCTCATCGCCCTCGCCATGTCGGCACAGCACCTCATCGTCGGCGGCGTCATCACCCACGTCATGCCCTACCTGAGCAGTATCGGTTACTCCCGCAATGTCGGCTCACTGGTGGCGGCGGGTATACCCCTTACCAGCGTTATCGGACGCTTCGGCTTTGGCTGGCTGAGCGATAGGCTCGGAAACAGACAGCTCACTATGGTCGGCTTTTTGCTCATGTTTTTCGGCATGGTGTGTTTCGCCTTCGCCGTCGGGGGAGCTTTCCTCCTCATACTTTTCCTGATAATCTTCAGCATCGGCTTCGGCGGTACCAACACCATGCGGGCAATCCTGCCGCGCAGGTACTTTGGCTTTATCGGCTACGGCACCTACATCGGGCTGGTCAACGGCGTCGGGACGCTGGGAAGCATGGTGGGGGCACCCCTCGCTGGCTACACCTTTGACGCCCTGGGTAGCTACCGGGTCATCTGGCTAATTTACGCCGGCGTGGCACTCTTATGCCTCCTGACCACCACTCTCCTGCCCGCGAAAGAAGCCTGAAATCAGGAAGGCCGCTCTTGGTGAGCCTGTCGATCCACAAGACTTCCCGCTTATGATGATGTCCCTCACCCTTCGACAGGCTTAGGGTGAGCGCGGACAAATCGATAGCGCTCATTGCCATGCCTGTCCGGACTCAGGCTTGAACCTGTTGAAACCAGAAAAGAGTAGGCTTATAAACCGTCGCGCTGAATTAAGTCGCGGAGCGCTCTGGCAAGTCCGTGGTCTTTGCTGCGGGTGGCTTAGCCCATAAGACCATCACCAGTGCGATGAACGCCACTGTGGCAAAGACAAGGAAGGCAAGCCGGTAGTTACCGGTGGTGTCCCAGACATAGCCGGCGAACCAAGGACCGGTCACCGTCCCAAACATGGTGAGGAAGGTCATCCAGCCCGAAATCGTCCCGAAAGAGCGGCGACCGAAGTATTCACCCCTGATTGACTGCATCAGAGTGGCTAACCCCCCGTAGGCGGGGGCATAGGCGGCGATAAAGATAAATAGCTGGGGCAGGCTTCTAACCTGCGTCAGAAATAGGAGCGAGAGAGACAGGAGCGCCAGCAGACCGGCGACGACATACCTCTTGGTGAGCCGGTCGCCCAGCCAGCCGTAGCCAATCCTTCCCGCGGCGCTGACGATGGCGATTGACCCCAGAGCGCTGGCGGCGGTCTCCCGGGGGAAGCCGTTGTCAAGCAGAAAAGGCATGATATGTACTGGGACAGACACGGTTACCATCAGGCGGAGGGCGAAGACAAAAGAGAGGAGCCAGAAGACCGGCGTCCGGAGCGCCTCCTTGGCGGTGAAACCGGCTTCTCCGGTGCTGACTACCGTGACTTTGGAGTCAGATATCTCGCTCCCTGCTACATCCGGTAGGGGGTCGCCATCGGGCAGGAATCCGTACTGCTCCGGCTTATGCCTCATCAGGAGTGCTGTGGGTATACCGAGGGCGATGATGATGATTCCTTGCACCGGCGCCATCGTCCTCCAGCCGTAGCGGGTGACGGCGGCGCTTATGAAGGGTATCATCAGCCCCGCTACACCCAGCCCGGTTTGCGTAATACCAAAAGCAATGCCCAGCTTTCTGCGGAACCAGTTTCCCACCGCGGCAGCCATAGTGGTGCCGAAGGCTAAGCCGCTCCCCACCGCAATCATGGCAAAGACCAAATAGAAGACGCCGATATTGGGCGCCCGACCCAGCAGAATAAAGGAGCCTCCCATCATAACTACCCCGAATAGCATCGTCTTCCGGGGGCCAAATCTGTCGGAGAGAAAGCCGCCTATGGGTCCGAGTATACCGCCCTCAAGCCTCGCCATCGAAAAGCAGCCCGATAGTAATGCCCGGCTGACCTGAAACTCAGCGATTAGGGGTTCAAAGTAAGTGCCGAAGCCGTAGTAGAACATGCCACCGTGGACAAGATGACCCACTATGGCGCCGACGACTATCCACCAGCCATAGAAAAATCTGGGCTTATTTCTCCCCGCGGACATAATGCGTTACTCCACTGACCCGGACTATTAAGGCTGGAGTTTAGGCTATAGCACCAGGTTTGTCAACGCCTTGGCGCGAGGGGCATCGTTCTAACTTGGCTGAAGCTAAATGTCCGTAGCGAGCGAGTCCCTAACTCCTTAGCATCGTAAACCAAAGCAATGATGCCGGATACAAACTCTGTTCCAGGGGAGCGTTTTGTGTTAAAATCCTGCGGTCAAGATATGATATTCAGATTAGAAAAACTCCTGTCGGTAGCGTTAGCGATAGCTATTTTGGTAGCCTTAGGCTGGATTGGTTATCTCACCGCTACTCCAAATCCCAATGAGAAATTTACTGAATTTTACATCCTCGGCCCCGAAGGCAAGGCCGAGAACTACCCGGAGCAAGCCCTGCTGAGTTCGGATGTGTATGTAACAGTAGGCGTGGTCAATCGTGAATACCAGCCAGCAACCTACCGTGTTATGATAACCGTAAGTGGCGTCAAGAGCGAAGAGATAGCGATTGGCACTCTGGCTCACGAGCAGAAGTGGGAGAGGCAAATCAGCTTTGTCGCCCAGTCAGTTGGCAATAGACAGGAGGTTGAGTTCTGGCTGTATAAAGATGATAAGGTGGAACCCTATCTTCAAGACCCGCTCCGACTTTATATTGACGTTATGAGTCCGGAGTCGTGAACATGCCCAACGACTGGCAAATCAAGAAATGCCTCAAGCTCTCGCTCAGCCTGTTGGTCGCCATGCTCGGGCTTATTGGGCTAGCTAGTCTGGGCTGCGATGTCCCGGTCCTGAGACCAATTGTCGGCTTTGTGTTTCTCACCTTCATTCCCGGAGTGCTTATCCTCAGAATTTTGAAAATCCATAATCTAGACTTGATAGAGAGCCCGCTTTACACAGTGGGTTTGAGCATCGCCTCCGTTATGACGGTCGGTGTAGTGGTGAACCTTGCCCTGCCACTTTTGGGAATCTCCCGCCCTCTCAGCGTTTTGCCGCTAACAGGTGCTCTAACTATCTTTATCTTGATATTGTGCTGGTTAGCTTACAAGCGAGATAGGGATTCCCACCCCAGTAACCGTCCGCGAGAGGAAGACGAGATAGAAGCAAAGCCAAGCCTGGCTACAACCGTCAATCCTCTTTTGCTGGCGGTGTCGCTGCCTCTCCTTGCCGTCCTCAGCACCAAGCTGGTCAATTACTATCACAACAATTCTGTTCTTTTGGTTCTCATCTTCGCTATTGTCACTCTCGTCGCCCTGGTCGTCTTCAGCAAGTTCGTTCCCCCGCGGGTTTACCCCCTCATGATAGTGATGATGGCGATTGCACTCGTGTATCAGACCACTCTCATCTCCGACTATCTGGTCGGTAGCGACATCCACCTGGAGTACTATTTCGCAAACCTGACACTTAAAAACGGATACTGGGATGCGACAATTTTCAGTCTGATAAACTCCTGTCTAAGTACCGTAATACTGGCACCCATCTACTCGCTCCTGCTCAATATGGACATTATTTGGCTGTTCAAAATAATTTACCCTCTCTTCTTCTCCCTGTTACCCCTAGCCCTTTTCCGTACGCTTAGCCTTCAGATTCGCCCTCGTTATGCCTTTATCGCCACCTTCTTCTTTATCTCAACGCCAATGTTCTTTATGGACCTGGCTCAGTTGACCAGACAGCAAATCTCCGAACTTTTCTTCATCCTTGTAATATTGCTAATGGTAGACCGCAAATTAACCTTGGTACAGAGGACTGCTTTAGTCCTCATCTTCAGTTTTGGAACAGTCGTATCTTACTACGGTATGGGTACCGGCTATGTTATTGGCTATCTGCCCTTCGGCGTGCTAATGCTTATCATTCTTAAAAGTCGCCCCGGACGAAACCTGTGGCAATGGCTAATCGGGAAGTCCAATTCCTTACCCGATGATTTAACCTCCGCCGGAGCTCTTACCAAAAAAGTCCTGGCTTTCGTTGTTGGCGCAGGTCTAATTTTTGCGTTTGCCTATTACGCACTAGTCGCCTCAGGGGCAGGCCTGAGCGGGTTTCGGGTAGCCGCTGATGTTGGCAAGCTGACAGGCGAACAGGTGATTCAGGGTATTGCGGCACCGCCAGTGGGTGAAACACCAACAGGGGGAGCACCCACACCGAAGCTGCCTAATTTCATTAAGGATATTATCACGAGATTCCC
>JAZDNC010000069.1:0-8879 GCA_043800335.1 Chloroflexota bacterium | reverse complement strand
CCTGAAGGGCAAGTACAATCTGTCGAAGCTCGCTCTGAGCTACGTCGCTGGACTCCTCAAGTATGCCCCGGAGTTTACCGCGGTGACCAGCCAATGGGTCAACTCCTATAAGAGGCTTGTCCCAGGTTACGAAGCCCCGGTCTACCTATCGTGGGCCAGGCGTAACCGCTCCGACCTCATCCGTGTGCCCGAGTACAAGCCGGGGCAGGAGAAGGCGACCCGCTTTGAGATTCGTTCTCCCGACCCTGCCTGCAATCCCTATCTGACCTTCAGTGTCCTTCTGTCAGCGGGACTTGCCGGCATCAAGGAGGGGCTTGAGCCGCCGGAGCCGGTTGAGGAGAATGTCTATGAGATGAGTGAGGCAGAGCGGAAGAAGCGGGGCATTGGCAGTCTGCCGGCGAGCCTCATCGAAGCCGTGGAGCTTACCGAAAAGAGCAAGCTGGTCAGAGAAGCCCTGGGCGACCATGTCTTTAATGCCTTCATCGAAAACAAGAAGATTGAGTGGGACGAGTACCGCATCAAGGTTACCGACTACGAGACGAAGCGTTATCTCCCCATCCTCTAGCTAGTTCCGATTTTGAGTGGGATGCCAGTTGGCATCCCACTCAATTTCTTTTAAGCAGACGGATGTTATTTTGTGAAACTGATTTCCCTTTCGGACTCAATCTTCTTCTCATCCAGGTCAAGCCCCACCCCCGGCGCCTCTGGCGGGGTGAAAAAGCCCTTGACCGGCTTTACCGGATTTTTGAAGAACAGCTGTGTTGCCTCGTTGCGCACGACAAGGTACTCCATCATCGGGACTAAGGCTTTGTTCTGGGCAAATGATAGATGGGCGTTCACCGGAACCAGGCTGCCATGGATAATCACCTTGACGTCATAGGTTGATGCGATGTTATAAACCTTGACTATCTCACTGATGCCACCGGCGTAGGTCGGGTCAAGCTGGAGAATATCCACCGCTTCCGTGTCCAGGAGCATCTTGGCGCCGTAGCGGGTGAACTCATGCTCACCCCCGGCGATGGGAATCGGCGATAGCGCCCTAAGTTTGGCGTAACCTTCGATAAAGTCCGGCATCACCGGCTCTTCAATCCAGGACACGCCGTAATCCTTCACCAACTCGGCGATTTTCAGCGTATACGGAACGTCCCAGCTATTCCAGGCGTCGAGCATAATTTCCATGTCCGCCCCGCCCGCTTCACGCGCCGCCGCAACAATAGCCACATTTTTCTTTATTCCTTCAGCGCCGTCCGTAGGTCCCAGGCGGATGAACCACTTGGTGCCCAGATTGCCCTGCCCTCTGAGTTTCCTCACCCGTTCTGCCACTTTCTCCGGCTCAAGTGAATACCCGGAGGTACTGGCATAGGCTGGAATCTTATCCTGCATCGGACCGCCGAGAAGCTTATAGACAGGCTGACCCAGCCACTTGCCCTTGATGTCCCAGAGGGCGATATCAATCTGGGAGATGGCGGTCATGTGGTCACCTTTGCGTCCCATTACAGCGCTCCGGTACATGATGTCCCAGAGGAACTCGGTGGAGAGGGGGTCCCGCCCGATGAGCAGGGGCTTCAACTGCGTTTCAATGTAAAGCGAGATAGCCCTTCCACTGTAGGGTCCGGCAAGCCCGCTTACTCCCTGGTCGGTATCTATCTGGACGAAGTTTCGAATCACCTTATAACGGTCTTTGCCAGCCGGAATTGCACCGCTCACCGCAGCCGCTGGCTCGGATTTAAACTCGGGGTAGATGTCAGTCGGTTGACCGCGCCTTTCTTCAAAGAAAGTCCCAGGGTATTTCAGTGTCCCCTGTATTTCCCGAATTTTGATATGGGTGATTTTCATTTTGTCCTCCTTTAGGATACTGACTCATGATACCACAACCAGACAACTGGGCTGGCACAGGCTGGTGGCGGGAGCATGTATATCTGCTATTCGTAAGTTTGTAATCCGGGAGAATCCTAGAATAGTGAATACAGATATTCAGTTTGCCCGGGGAAGTGGTATAATATTACGGTTTTTTGAGGGGGAGTGATGATTCAGGGGACAAGCGCCGATACGGAGAGAAAGATTACCTCCATTCTCAAGGTGCTCAGCGAGTCTTCGGAACCGCTGGGTTCAATTACCATCGCCCGGGAGCTTGAGCGCCATGGCATCTTCCTGAGCGAAAGGGCGGTGAGAAACCACCTCCGCATCAGTGATGAGCGTGGTTTTACCCAGCCGATGGGCCGGGACGGGCGTATGATTACTCACAAGGGTCTGGAGGAGCTACGTGAGGCTCTGGCGCCGGAGCAGGTTGGCTTTATCCAGGAGAAGCTGGAACTGCTTGCTTTTCATACCACCTTTGACCCCAAGACCCGCACCGGGTTGGTGCCAATTAACACCTCGCTAATTGCTAAAGACAGGTTCCAAGAAGCCCTTGATACGATGGCGGATAGCTTCAAGGCGGGGCTCTGTGTCAGCGAGCTTCTGGCGGTCGCCCAGGAGGGTGAGAAGCTGGGGGCAGTGGTCGTCCCGGCGGGTAAGATTGGGCTTGCTACTGTGTGTAGCGTGGTCATCAACGGGGTTCTACTTCACGCCGGTGTCCCGATAGAATCCCGCTTCGGTGGTGTCCTTGAGCTAAGGGACGGTAAGCCCAGGCGCTTTACCGCCATAATCTATTACAGCGGCACCTCTCTTGACCCTTCGGAGCAGTATATCCGCGCCCGGATGACCAGCGTCGCTGCCGCTGCCCGGACCGGCAACGGCAAGATTCTGGCTAACTTCCGTGAGTTGCCGTCGCCATCGCGCGCCGCGGTTGAGCAGAAAGTCAGCGAGCTTAAAGAGGCTGGCATCGGTGGGGTGGTGGCGCTGGGGAACACCAGTGAGTCTATCTGTCAGATTCCGGTGGGACTTAACCGGGTGGGGATGGTGCTTCTGGGCGGGCTGAACCCGGTGACGGCGGCATTCGAATCCGGTATTGAGATTGACAACATTGCCGAGAGCGGTCTTATCGATTTTAGTGAGTTAAAGAGCTTCTGGAAGCTCTAACCGTCTTCTAGTCTGAGCCACAGTGTTTTTCTCTAGACTACGTCGTATTATTGAGGACTTCTGCTGGCAATGGTGTAACATATGTGTCACGTAGCCCAGCTTGATTGACAGGACAGGCGCCGGGTGATAAATTTCACTGGTATATGTGTGGTCTCATCGGTTATGTCGGCGAAAGGGAAGCCCAGCCCATCCTATTGAATTCGCTAAGCCGGCTTGAGTACCGGGGCTATGACTCCTGCGGTATCGCCGTCCTGAACGAGACTATCTTTGTTCATAAGGACGCAGTCAGGGTAGAGACCCTGACGAAGCAGTCGCCGGCTATTAAAGGGACAATCGGCATCGGGCATACGCGGTGGGCAACCTGCGGTGCCCCTTCGCTGGTCAACGCCCATCCCCACCTTGACTGCAGCGGTAAGATTGCCGTCGTGCACAACGGCATCATTCATAACTACGAATCGCTTAAGCGAAAGCTCACCAAAGAAGGGCACAAGTTCGCCTCGGAAACAGACACCGAGGTCATCCCCCACCTGATTGAAAAATATTATCGGGGCAGTCTTGAAGCGGCGGTGCGCTCAGCCCTCGCTCAGGTAAAGGGCACTTATGCCATTATCGTCATGATGGCGGGTGAGGACAGGCTGATTTGCGCCCGGTGTGAGAGTCCGCTTATCCTCGGGGTGGGTGACGGGGAGTGCTTTGCCGCCTCTGACGTTCCAGCGCTCCTGGATTACACGAAACGTGTGATTTATCTTGAGGACGGGGATATCGCGACTGTCGGGCGGAGTTCTGTAGCCGTCAGTAATAAGGGTAAGCGAGTTGAGCGGGAGGAAAAGCGGACGCCGTGGACGGCGGCTCAAGCCCGGAAGGGCGGCTATGAGCATTTCATGCTCAAGGAGATTCATGAGGCACCCCGTGTGATAAGCGATACGGTCAGGGGTTTTCAGGCGCAGAATAAGACCATTTCCGACCTAGCTCGGGGCGATGTCAGCGAGGTGCTCTTTCTTGCCTCGGGCACGTCCTATCACGCGGGACTGGTCGGTAAGTACCTCGCCGAAGAGCTCCTCGGGCTTCCGGCGCGGGCGGAGCTGGCTTCGGAGTTCAGCTACTCCGGTGAGGTGAGACCGGAGACGTTAGCTATAAGTCTGAGTCAGTCCGGTGAGACCGCCGACACCCTTAAGGCGATGCGCCGGTTGAAGGGGATGGGGCACACGGCAGCGACAATTACCAATGTTCTGGGCAGTTCCGTAAGCCGGCTGGCGGACGAGGTGGTCTATACCCAGGCGGGACCGGAGATAAGCGTGGCGGCAACCAAGAGCTTCATCGCCCAGCTCGTGGTTCTTTATCTCCTCATGTTGCCTCAGGCAAAAATCAGTCTCAGAAAGCGTGAAGACCTGACCACCGAACTCAGACAGCTATCGATGAAAATCCAGCAGATTCTGGGTAGCCAGGAGTCAATTCTTGAGTGTGCCGAAATTATCGGCAAGGCGGAGCACCTGTTCTTTGCCGGACGGGGTATAAACTATCCTGTCGCCCTGGAGGGGGCACTCAAGATGAAGGAAATTGCCTATCTTCATGCCGAGGGCTTCGCCGCCGGGGAGTTCAAACACGGGAGCTTTGCCCTCCTCACCAAAGATACGCCGGTCATTGCCCTGGTGGCTCAGGATAAGACCCGTGAAGTTACGCTCACCAACATCAAGGAGGTCAAGGCGAGGGGCGCTCCCGTCATCGCTGTGGCTGGGGTGGGTGATGGAGACATTCCCGAACTTGCTGATTTCGTCGTCTGGGTGCCTGACGTAAGTCCTATCTTTTCTCCGGTAGTCAATGCTGTGGTTCTGCACCTCCTCGCCTACCATGTCGCCAGAAAACGGAAGTGCGAGATAGATTTCCCGAGGAATCTGGCGAAAAGCGTCACCGTGGAGTAATGCTCGCTTCACTCAAAGTTGGTCGTATAGCTGTATTCTTGTGTCGACAGGCACACGCTCTTGCCAGATGGCTTTTTTTATGCTAGAGTTGCGACTGAGTGTAAAAACTGCATAAAATTGGATGTTCAGGAGACAGAATAAGACGAAGAAATCGCCGGCTAAGGCATAACCTGATTCAGTGAGGTGAGAAGTGGTAGCCAACTGGACCAAAAAACAGCTTTTGGACGAGGTGGAAAGGTCGGGGAAGCTGTTGGGAACTATTTCAGGAGGCGTTACTGACCAGCTTCTTCTTCTCTCCGGTAACCTACAGGTCTTATGGGCTAACCAGGCAGTATTGCAGGCGCATGGTTATAGCGACTTGCGGGAAATCACGGGTCACTATTGTTATCAAGTTAGTCACCATCGTGATAGTCCCTGCAATGACCGGCTTCATCCGTGCCCCATTTCTCAAGTCCAGAAAACTGGCAGACCAGAAACCGCGACCCACACGCATCTGGATAAACAGGGGAATAAGATTTTAGTTGAAGTGACGGTTTCTCCCGTCGTGAATAAAGAGGGAGAAGCTATTCAATTTGTTCATGTGACCAGAGATGTCACCGCGCGCAAGCAGGCAGAAGAAGCCTTAAAAGCCTCGGAAGAAAGATTCCGTAACCTGGTGGAGAATGCCCCGGTCGGTGTCGGCATCAGCACCGTGGCTGGGCGTGCTGTTTTCCGCAACAAGACAATTGCCCAGATGCATGGCTATGATTCCGTGGAGGAATTCGTCAAGGTGCCGAGCGAGGAACTTTATTGTGACCCTAAAGACAGGGAGCATCTCCTCGCCCTAACCAAAGAGCAAGGACTGGTCAAAGATTTTGAGGTGCGGCATAGACTCAAGAATGGCTCAGCCTTTTGGGTTTCGCTCACCGTCATGCCCCTGAAAATTGAGATGGGAGAGCCAGCCTTGCTCTTCATCGCTCAGGATATTGATGCGCGCAAGCGGGCAGAGGAAGCCTTAAAAGTCTCGGAAGAAAGATTCCGCAACCTCATCGAGAACCTGCCGGTGGGTATAACTGTCAACACTCTGGATGGCAATTCCATTTCCCGTAACAGGACAGCCGCCCGGATGCACGGCTACGACTCGCTAGAGGAGTATCTGAAGGTGCCGGGCGAGGAGCTTTATTGTGACGTTAAGGATAGAGAGCGCTTTTTTGAGCTGGCTAAAGCGGGGCCGGTAAGAGACTATGAAGTCAGACGAAAGCGTAAGGATGGGACAGAATTCTGGGTCGACATGACGGCAATACCGAATATAACAAAGAGGGAAATTATCACAGTAAGTCAGGATATTACGGAGCGCAAAGAAGCCGAGGAGAAAATCCGCCGCGCCAATATGGAGCTTACCGCTGTTAACAAGGAGCTGGAAGCCTTCAGCTACTCCGTCTCCCACGACCTCCGCGCCCCCCTGCGCACCCTTGACGGCTTCAGCCAGATACTCCTTGAGGACTATGCCGATAAGCTCAATGACGAGGGTAAGGACTATCTGGTCAGGATACGCGCCGCCAGCCAGCGGATGGCAGACCTTATCGATGATATACTGGGGCTTTCCCGGGTCATCCGGGTGGAGATGCACCCGGAGACGGTCAACCTGAGCCAGATGGCGAGCGCCATCGCCATGGAACTCAGGCGGGCGGAGCCGGCGCGTCAGGTGGATTTTGTGATTCAGGATAATCTTATTGCTTCGGGCGATACACGGCTTCTCCGCATTGTGCTGCAGAACCTATTGGATAACGCCTGGAAATACACCGGTAAGCACCCCACCGCCCGAATAGAGTTCGGCAGGCAAGAGGAAGCAGGGAAATCCGTATTCTTCGTCGCTGATGACGGGGCTGGCTTCGACATGAAATACGCCGACAAGCTCTTCCAGTCGTTTCAGAGACTGCACAGCGTAGCGGATTTCCCGGGCACCGGCATCGGTCTGGCTACCGTCCAGCGCATCGTTAACCGTCACGGCGGACGCATCTGGGCAAGGGGAGAGGTAGAGAAGGGCGCTACCTTCTACTTCACCTTCGGCTAAAATCTAAAGGAGGCAGAAAATGGATATCAGGCAGAAACCGATTCTTCTGGTTGAGGACAATCCCGATGATGTCAAGCTTACCCAGCGCGCCATCAAGCGGCAGGGTATCACTAACGAGATGGTGGTAGCCAAGGACGGGGCTGAAGCCTTGGACTGGCTTTTCGGCAAGGGTGCCTATGCCAGCCGGGACAGGACGGTCATGCCGGCGGTGGTGCTCTTGGACCTGAAACTGCCCAAGGTTGATGGCATGGAGGTCCTGCGTCAGATTCGAGCCAGTGAGGCAACCAGGCTCCAGCCCGTGGTCATACTTACCTCGTCACGGGAGGAGAAAGACCTGGTCAATGGCTACAAGCTCGGGGCTAACAGCTACGTGAGGAAGCCGGTTGACTTCGTCCAGTTTTCTGAGGCGGTCAGGCAGCTTGGCCTGTACTGGCTGCTTCTGAATGAGCCACCGCCCAGTTAAGACCGTTTCTACGCCCAGCGGCAGCGGGTGGTAACAAATACGGGAGGTGCGGCATGGTGGAGCGACAAGCACTCAAGGCGCTTATGGTTGAGGACTCCGAGGATGACGCCAAACTCATCTTAAACACCCTCAGGCGGGGTGGCTACGAGGTAACCTCAGAACGGGTCGAGACCGGGAAAGCCATGGCGGAAGCCCTCGCCCGGGAGAGCTGGGATATCATCATCTCGGACTATGTTATGCCCCGCTTCGGCGGACTTGAAGCCCTGAAGCTGGCTCAGTCCAACGGGCTTGATTTGCCTTTCATCGTGGTCTCAGGGAAGATTGGCGAGGAGACCGCCGTAGAAGCCATGAAAGCCGGCGCCCACGATTACATTATGAAGAACAACCTGAGACGGCTTGCCCCGGCGGTGAAGCGAGAAATCGCAGAAGCCGGGGTAAGAAGGCAGAAAAGGCGGGCGGATGAATCTCTGCGCCGGACTAACCGGGCACTGGCTACATCGGGCAGGTGCAATCAGATGCTGGTCAGGGCAAGAGACGAGCCAGAGTTGCTTGACCGGATATGCGAGACAATTGTGGGAGAGGGTGGCTATCTCCTCGCCTGGGTGGGCTACGCCGAAGATAATGAAAAGAAAACGGTGCGCCCGGTCGCCCGGGCGGGTCGCGATGACGGCTACGTAGATTCACTTGACCTTACCTGGGCAGACACCGAAGACGGGCGGGGACCCCCGGGAAGAGCCATCCGTTTCGGGAAACCGGCTATCCGGCGGGATGAGCTGGACGTTATGAGCGAGCCCGTCTTTTCACCACGCCGGCGGAACGAATCCCTAAAACGAGGCTTCCGCTCTTACATTGCTCTGCCCCTTACCGCCGGGGGCAAGACCTTCGGCATTCTGAATGTTTATGCCGCCGAGCCCGACGCCTTTGACGACCATGAAGTCGCCCTACTCGCCGAGCTTGCCGATGACCTGGCTTACGGCATCACCGCGCTCCGGACCCAGGTAGCGCGCCGGCAGGCTGAGGCAGCCCTGAAAGCCTCCGAAGAGCGATACCGCACCCTGGTGGAGAATGCACCGGTGGGTATCGGCTTCAACACAACGGGTGGACGTGCCATCTTCCGTAACCAGATGATGGCTCACATGGCTGGCTATGACTCAATTGAGGAATTTCTCAAGGTGCCGATTCGGGAGCGCTATTATGACCCTGAAGACAGGGAGCGTTTCCTTGCCTTAATTGGAGAGCAAGGGCTGGTCAGGGACTTTGAAGTCAGACTCAAGCGTAAGGACGGCTCAGCCTTCTGGGGCTCTCTCACTGGCGTTCCTCAGGAAACCGAAACTGGCGAGCCATCAATTCTGGTAATAGCTCAGGATATTGATGCGCGTAAGCGGGCTGAGGCAGCTCTGAAAGCCTCTGAAGAGAGGTATCG
>JAZDNC010000091.1:0-10496 GCA_043800335.1 Chloroflexota bacterium | reverse complement strand
GGGAAGATCTAAGCATTCATGCCATTGACATTACACAAATATCTTCCGTCAACTTTCTCTTATTAATTGGTTTTGTTTTAGGAATTTTGCAGCACGGTCTAATTTTACGTGGTTTCGGTTTATTGCCGATTCGTGATGATATTTACTCGCCTATTGTTTCAATTACCAATATATTATTCACTGTGGGATTGCTAGTCGTTTCCAGTAAAATAGGGCTCCTATCTAATGTTTACACGGCTGCAATCTTCGTATCATACATTGACGGGACTGCTATCATTGCTATGTTGATTCTTTTTTTCCCATTGCTTCAAAAATGGTTAACATTTATGGAAAAGCCGATGGCTCGTGTAGCAATCCTACTTTTTGTTCTTAGTAAAGTAATTCAACTGTTTTCTAGTTAATAACCAAAGGAATGTTATCCCATTTATTCCGACCCTCACTGACTAACGCCACTGAGCAATCATCAATCATCTCAAAATAAAACAGGGGAGCCCAAGCTCCCCTAAACTTTCCTATAAGAATATCTCAGCTATTTCTGTGCGGCAAGTAGCTCGGTAACGACGGCGTTAATCTCCCTGCCGTCGGCTTTTCCCCTGAGCTCGGCGATGATTTTCGGCATGACCTTGCCCTTATCCCCCGGACCCTTCGCCCCGACCTCTTCAATAATCTTTCTGGCTAAAGCGGTAATCTCATCACGGCTCGCCTGTTTCGGCAGGTAGGCGTTCAGTATCGCCATCTCGGCTTCTTCCTTGGCGACCAGGTCGGGACGGTTGCCCTTTTTGAAAGCCTCAATACTCTCCTGTCGTTGTTTTATCTCCTTGGCGATGACGCCCAGAATCCCGCTATCATCCAGCGTCGCCTGCCACGAACCTTTTTCGCCTTTAGCCCCCGGCTTTTCTGCCTCTTCCTTCAGGTGCGTCGCCAGTCGCGCAATCTCGGTATTCTTAATCGCCGCCAGAAGAAGTCTGATGGTTGAACATCTCAGCTTGTCCCCCGACCGGAGCGACTGCCTGAGGTCGCTGGTTAGCCTTTCCCTGAGATTCACTTCCATCTGGATTCACCCTTTATAACTACCCGACTAAACCCTGCCGAACCGGCTGGTCTTGCGCCGCTTTGCCGCTGCCTTACGCTTGCGCTTGTCGCCCGGTCTTTCGTAGTGCTCGCGACGGCGGGCTTCGGCTAGAAGTCCCGCCTGCTGGACTTTACGGTTGAACCGCTTGAGCAAGCTCTCAAAGTTCTCTTTGTCCCCGGCGATGACGTCAGACAATAAAAATCAGCCTCCTCTCTGCCTTTATCATAAATAGAACCCTTCTATTCTAAGGAGACACGAGTAATCTGTCAACAGCGAGTGATTGTCGGTTCTAATTGGTTGAAATAGAGATTATCATTGCGATTTTAGCTAAGCTAGTACTTTTGTCCTCCCGACTCTTTAATTCCACTTGAAAAATATGCTAATATATAGTTTATTGTAGGAGTGTAGCTCAGCCCGGTAGAGCAGCGGTCTCCAAAACCGCCGGCCAGAGGTTCAAATCCTCTCACTCCTGCCATAAAGAGCCGGGGTGGCGGAAGCCGGTAGACGCGCTAGCTTGAGGGGCTAGTGAGCGTAAGCTCATGAGAGTTCAAATCTCTCCTCCGGCACCATAACAGGCGGAAGTAGTTCAGTGGCTAGAACGCCTCCTTGCCAAGGAGGAGGTCGCGGGTTCGAATCCCGTCTTCCGCTCCACAAGATTGACAAGGCGTGGAACTGCGCATATAATAGCGCTAGTTCTTTTAAAAGATAGGTAGTACCGAGAAAGGCAAACTGCGGGAAACCGCAGGACGCAAAGCTACGGGGCTAAATCAAGAATAGTGTATTCACCTTGACAGGCTCGCCGGGTCGCCGAAGTACTGGGAAGACTATTTTTGAAGCCTTTCTCAAAATGAGAAGGGTTTTTTTGTTCCCGGTTGAAGAGAGTCGATGTTTACGGAGAATTGAGGCTTATTTGCCCAAATCACCGACTTAACCTATAATAAGGCAACTCAGTCTCCGCAGGGAGGCATAGAGCATGGTTGACCCCTTGAAGGCAAAAGAAGACCCAAATAAGTCGGTAGCCCAACCCGAAATCGTGGCGGAAAAGACCCCTGCCACCAAGGAAAGACCACGTCTCGGCGAGCTTCTGGTGGAGCAGGGGGTCATCACCAGAGCTGACTTAACTAAGGCGCTCGGTAAGCAGTTTGGGGTACCCTATGTCAATCTAGCCACCTACCAGCCTCAGCCCGAAGCCTTGAAGCTAATCCCCGAGGTAACCGCCCGGAAATACTCCGTCATACCCCTCGCCATTGCCGCCAGTTCCCTTCAGGTGGCAATGGAAGATGTGAATAACGTCCCTGTCCTGGAAGCGCTCTCCGCCCTGGCCAAGATGCGTATTGAGCCAGCGATTGCGGTTGCCGAGGACATCCAGAAATCAATTGACCGCAATTATCGGGCCTTTGATGAGATTGAAAAGCAATTCGTCGGCGCGGTTAAGCCGACCGCTCCCATAAAGGCTTTAGATGAATCAATCGCCGAAGCCCCGGCGGTGCGCGCCCTTGACCTCATCATGGACGAGGCGATAAAAAACCGGAGTTCTGACATCCATATTGAGCCAGACCCGGACAAAATCCACATCCGCTTCCGCATTGATGGCGTCCTGAAGGAAATCATCTCCCTGCCCAATACGGCGCTGGCGCCTCTCATCTCAAGAATCAAAATCCTGGCTAACATGAACATCGCCGACCACCGCCCCCAGGACGGTCACTTTAACCACACGCTGAGGGATAAAGAGATAGATGTCAGAGTCGCCACCATCGCCTCGGCTTACGGGGAGATGGCGACGCTGCGCATCCTGGATAAGTCCTTTGCCATCATGGACCTCGACGAAATCGGCTTCCTCAAGGAGAGCCTGGCGCGATACCAGAAAATGCTCCGTTCCCCCTTTGGCATGATTCTGGTCAGTGGTCCCACTGGCTCGGGGAAGACGACCACCCTCTACGCATCAATTAACAGCCTCGACCGGAAAAGACTCAACATCATCACCGTCGAGGACCCGATAGAATACCACCTGAACGGAATTAACCAGATTCAGGTCAATCCCCGCGCCGGACTTACCTTCGCGAGCGGACTGCGCTCCATCCTGAGGCACGACCCCAACATCATCCTGGTGGGCGAGATACGCGACACCGACACGGCGACCATTGCCATTCAGGCGGCACTCACCGGGCACCTGTTACTCGCTTCCATACATGCCAACAATGCGGTTGGCGTCCTCTACCGGCTTGAGGACCTCGGCATTGAGCCGTTTCTGGTCTCTACGGCATTGGTCGGGGTTGTCGCCCAGCGCATGGTCAGGCGCATCTGCCCCCACTGCAAAGAGACCACCGCCGCGCCGATAGAAGGCGCCGTCGCCTACCGGCAGGAACTTGGCGAGGAACGCAAGGAGTTCGTCTACGGCAAGGGCTGTAGCCTCTGTGCCGGCACCGGTTACCTCGGACGCGTGGCCATCTTCGAGATTCTGACCCTGAGCGATGAGCTGAGAAGACTCCTCATCACCAGCGCCAGTTCCGCCGAAATAAAGAGACAGGCAGAAAAAGAAGGTATGACCTCACTGAGGCACGACGCTATGCTCAAAGTGAAGGCAGGCATAACTACCCCTGATGAGGTGCTAAGAAATGTCCTGTCCATTGGTTAGGACATGAATTATCAGTACGTCGTCTACAGTGCCGAAAACAAAATAGTTAAGGGGACAATCACCGCCCCCAACGACAAAGCGGCACGAGAGATGCTTACCCGCTCCGGCTACCGTATCTTAGGTCTGAGAGCGGTGTTCTCCTTCAGCTTTCAGTGGGAGAAATACTTCCCGACCTTATTCCAGGTCAAACCCAAGACGGTGATTCTGTTCTCTCGCGAGTTAGCCCTGCTGCTCGAGTCCGGAATCGACATTGTCACCGCGCTGGAGCTATTCCGGAGCCAGGCCAGAAGCCGGGTCTTCAGACGGGTGCTGGAGGAGGTCAGTTCAGACCTGAGACGCGGCACCAAACTCTCGGTAGCCCTAGCCAAACACCCTGAGGTCTTCCCTACTATCTACTGCCGCTCCCTCGCCGCCGGCGAACAGACCGGTGGACTGGAGGACGTCCTGAGACAGACCGCCGCCTACATGGAGAAGGAAGAGACAACCAAGAAGAGCATCAAGGGCGCCCTGAGTTACCCTATCATTGTCTCGGTTGTCGCCGTGGGTGTGGTCATCGTTATCGTCAATTTCGTCATGCCGTCCTTTGTGAATCTTTACCGCACCCTCGGCGGGAGTTTGCCGCTGCCGACCCGCATCCTCCTCGGCATAACCGGCGTCTTCCGCAAATACGGACTCTACATGCTGGGGGCTTTGACCCTGAGCGCCATCGGGGTAGCGGCCTACATCAGGACGCCCAAAGGCAGATTCCAGTGGGACCGGCTTGCCCTCACCACGCCCCTCATCGGCTCCATCAACCACCTCTCCGCCCTCGCCGTGTGCTGCCGCACCATGGCGATGCTCTTCCGTAGCGGCCTACCCATGGTCGAGATAATGGACACGGTGATAGAAGGGGCAAAAAACTCAGTGATTTCCGGGGCTCTCACCAACCTCCGCCGTGCCTTGCTCAAGGGCGAAGGGCTCTCCCGTCCCATGTCCGCGAACCGGCTCTTCCTCCCCATGATGGTGGAGATGGTCAAGGTGGGTGAGGAGACGGGGAATCTGGAGACGACCCTGCTCACGGTGGCTGAGACCTATGACACCGAGACCGAGGACAGGATTCATGCCCTCATCGGCTTCATCCAGCCGGCGCTTACGGTGACTATCGGAATCATGGTCGGGTTTATCGCCATCTCCATGCTCTCAGCGATGTACGCTATCTACGGAAAGATAGGTAAATAAAATGCACCGGCTATGGAAAATCAGACGCCTTCACCACGGTGAATCAGGTGTCAGCCTGATTGAGGCGGCGATTGCGGTGGCTATCCTGGGCATCGTTATTGCCTTCGTTTTCGGCAGTCTAAGCATGATTGCCCGGGCTGACCTCCTCATCAGTCAGCGTTCCCACGCCGAAAACCTAGCGCAGAGTCAGCTCGAGTACCTGAAAAGCCAGGATTACATTCCCTACACACCGGGGCATAGTGAATATACTCTGCTCACGCCGACGGAGAACTATACATTCACCCTGACCGTAACTCCCATTGACCCGGCAACCGGCTCAGCCCTGCCTTCGGGGCAGGACAACGGCAGCCAGAAAATCGTGGTCTCGGTGAGCCATTACGGCGCAACTGTCCTCGCCCTGGAAGGGTATAAGGTGAACCGATGAGAAGAGGCGAGAGGGGCTTTACCCTGGTTGAAATTGTGGTCGCCGCCGCTATTTCTGTCCTGGTTGCCGGCGGGGCTAGCCTCGCTATCTTTCAGCTCCTCAAGGATACCGAACGCACCAATGACCACCTGAGTGCGGTACGCAACGTGGAGAACGCCGCCTACTGGATTAACCACGACACCCAGATGGCGGACAACCTGAACTGGGAGAGCCTGACCCCGCCTGCAATCCTAGTGCTCGGCTGGACCGACTGGGGGTATGACGAGGCGTCGGTCTACCACTCCGTAACCTACTCTATAGAAGACCTTTCGGGAGGCATTGGCGCCCTTAAGCGCCGTCATGAGGATAGCCTGGGCAGCAGCGAAGAATTAATGGTAGCAGACTATGTCTATTATGACGCCGCCGACCCGGTGAACACCACCCAGCTGAGCTACGCCAGGCCGGTCTTAACCCTCAAAGCCACCACACGACTGGGTGAATCCCAAGAGACACGGGAGTTCAGGATTTACTGCCGTCCCGATTTCTATTAAGCTGAGATGAAAAGTTACTTAGTTCGGACAAAAGGTGAAAAGGGTCAAGCTCTGCTCATCGTGCTGGTAAGCCTCTTCCTGGGCGGGATACTGGCGACCGCCTGTGTCACCTACGCCGACACCATGCTACGCCGCACCATCTCCAAAGAAGAAGCCGACCGCGGGCTTTACGCCGCTGACGCCGGAGTCGAAGACGCCCTCTGGTGCTTCAAGAATTCGCTAAGCCCCCGCACCGCCCTGCCCCAGAACCTGAACGGAATGCAGGTCGCCATGAACACCGTCACCAAGGGAGCTTATACACTTATCGCCGGTGAGTGGGTGACGCCCGGCGGCCCGCACTCCACTGACCTGAGCATCAGCACCAGCATGGTCGCCGAGGGCAGTATCTACAGATACACGATATCCTGCGTCTGGAGTGGCCCGGGACAATGCAAACTCATCGGAATTGGCGCCAGACTGCCAGTCGGCTATGAGTATCAGGAGTTTTCGGCGGATGACTTTGGCGGTAACCTTGCCACTGATGAACCATCAGACACGGTGGATGAGCAGAATGCTCACCTCCTTTTCTGGGACCTGCCAAGCATTGAGATTACAACCGCCACACAGGAATTTTATGTCACCGGCAGCGGCGGGCTGGAAGACGACTACGGCTGGGCGGAAGCGGCGCGCCAGGATGTCGGTGAGGTCGGCGAGCTTAGCGGTGTTTTCTACATTGTCACCGCAACCGCTACCGAGCCGGGAAGCGGTGAGGTTACCGCCAGAATCGTCGCCAATATCATGGTACCCGGGACTGACGTCTCCATAGTCTCCTGGCGCATCAACCCGCAGTAGAGGATAAATCGTAATCCCAAAGAGCAGATACAAGTGAATACGAGAGCTAGAGATAATCTACCTCATATTTCAACCCCATTCCTTAACCTTCCCCTAAGTGGTTACGGTGAGCAAATTAATAAAGCGGGGTGATTGAGATGAAGAAATTTGTTGCCTCATTACTGTCTTTGGTCATTCTTCCCTGCCTCACAGCCTGCACACCTTCTTCTAATAATCTAGTTCCTTCTCTCTCGCCCAAATTAAGCCCGACGCTTACGTCTAGTAATACAACACCAAAAGCCGCCAGTCGAATTGCTGTCGAGATTGATGCGACTGGTCTATCAATAAACAGAAACAGATTCAATTCAGATTCGGTGCTGGATGACTATATCAGAATACTAGGCAGTCCGTCTAAAGTTTTTGAGGGGATAAACACAATACACACATATGATGATTTGGGTATGTACCTGTATCAACCCCCAGATACGAACAAGATTAGTGGAGTAAGTATAGATTTCTCCAATCATAGCTACGAATTTTCACCAAAACATACCTTTGAGGGAGTAGTGACTATTGGCACTTTATCTATAGACTCTAACTTTTCTCCGAATTCCCTGAACTCTATCTCCGCACTCACCTCTTTGGAATATTTAGGATATGTTGAGGTATATAGAGCTACGCTTGGGAGCACTATCCTGCATTTCGATTATCGTGCGTCACACCAGAGGCTAGATAAACTGTCGTTAGAATTCTCCGAACCTAACTAGAGTCCACAATTTGCTCGCTGCTTTACCTATGGTTGCTTTTTTCTACGAGTCCAACTTCAGATGGCTGGGCTTCTCTCACGCCAATAGTTCTCTGGAGCGGGAGACGGGACTCGAACCCGCGACAGCCTGCTTGGAAGGCAGGTACTCTAACCACTGAGTTACTCCCGCAGGACTCACCCATTTTAACCTTAACTCCAGACTCTGTCAAAAGGTTGAACAGCAGTCTTGCGAGCCGAAGGCGAAGCAATCCGTCCCTTCCCGCTCACCCTGAGCCTGTCGAAGGGTGAGATTACACTCCTCCGCTATGGTTCGACTGAGCCCGCCGAAGTCTCACCATGAGCGGTTTCTTATGTCTCACCATGAGCGTCATTGCAAGCGAAGCGAAGCAGTCTCCTGAAAGAGCACAATCAGGGGATTATTCCTGTGGAGGAGATTGCCACGGGCTAAAGCCCTCGCAATGACAAATCAAAACTTGACGGCTGAGTCAGGCTCAAGTATATTGGACACAACGCCCCAAATGCCATCCCTCAGACAAGAAATCAAATAGGAGGTGCATGCCTTGGTTTACGGGTATAACGGTAAGATACTCAGGGTTAATCTGAATAACCTCACCACCTCGGTGGAAACCCCCGACGAAAAGTTCTACCGCAGGTATCTGGGTGGAGCAACGCTGGGCACGTACTATCTGGTCAAGGAAATCAAGCCCAAGGTCGACCCGCTGGGTCCCGAGAACAAGCTCATCTTCGCCTGCGGGCCCCTCACCGGGCTACCTATGTCCGGTAGCGGCAGAAACTGTGTCGTGACCAAATCACCCCTTGCCGGACAGCTCGCCAAGTCGGAGGTGGGAGGATATTACGGTGCCGAGATGATGCACGCCGGCTACGACGCCATCATCGTTGACGGCAAGGCGGATAAGCCGGTCTACCTCTGGATTAAAGATGGAGAGGTCGAGATTCGGGACGCCCGTCACCTCTGGGGTAAGCCGACCAAGGAGACGCAGGAGACAATTAGAGCCGAGCTGGGTGATAACCGCATCAGGATTGCCGCCATTGGGCCCGCCGGCGAGAACCTGGTGCGCTTCGCCTCGGTCATGAACGACCTGATTGATGCGGCGGGGCGGGGTGGCACTGGCGCCGTCATGGGCTCGAAGAACCTCAAGGCAATCGCGGTGAGGGGCACCAAACCGCCGCAGATAGCTAAACCTGATGCGCTCTCCGATTTTCGCGGCTTCTTAACTGATAACCCGGCGCTCTGGGCTGGCTTCCACGAGCTGGGCACCGGCGCCGCCATGGAAAGCTACGTCACCATCGGTAACACCCCAATCAACAACTACCGCGACGGCGAGTTCCCCGATATGGCAAAGATAACCGCCCAGGCAATCAAAGCCTCCATCCGTATCGGCATGGAGGCGTGCTACGGCTGTGTCGTCCGCTGTAAGAAGATAGTCAAGGTTGATGAGCCGGGGATGCAGATTGACCCTGCTTACGGTGGCCCCGAGTACGAAGGATTGGCGGCTTTAGGCAACAACTGCGGCGTGAGCGACCTTAAAGCCATCTGCAAGGCTAACGAGCGCTGTAACGCCTACGGCATGGACTCCATCTCCACCGGTATGGCTATCTCCTTCGCTATGGAGTGCTACGAGAACGGGCTCCTGAATTCCAAGGACACCGGCGGTGTTGACCTCAAGTTCGGTAACGCTAAAGCGATGATGCAGGCGGTCGAGCTTATCGCCCACCGCGAAGGCATTGGCGACCTTGTCGCCGAGGGTGTCAAGAGGGCGGCGGAGAAAATCGGACGCGGGGCAGAAAAATTTGCCATGCATACCAAAGGCGTGGAGCTGGGACAGCACGACCCCAGGTGCAAAGCGGCACTTGGCCTGGGCTACATGGTCAATCCCCACGGTGGCGACCACTGCGCCAACTTCATGGACACCAACTACACCCAGCCGGGGGGGTCGCTTAACGACCTGCACACCTTCGGTATCCTCGACCCTCTTCCCGCCGATGATTTGAGCCCGAAGAAGATACAGATGTTCCGCTACTACCGCCAGGGGCGCATCATTTCTGACTCGCTGGTCATGTGTCTCTTCGTTCCCTTCAAGCAGGAACATTATGTCGAGATGGTCAGGGCAGTGACCGGCTGGGACACGGGGATGGTTGAGCTACACAAGGTAGCCGAGAGGATGCTGACCCTGGGGCAGGTGTTTAATCTCAGGGAGGGCTTCACCACCGCCGATGACAGACTCCCCGACCGCTTCTTTGAGGGGCGCCACGGCGGACCCGCGGCAAGCAAAAAAGCCGACCGGGAGAAGCTGGAGAAAGCCAAGGACTACTACTTCCAGATTATGGGCTGGGATAAGAAGGGTGTACCCCTGCCCGAGACGCTGGAAGCCCTTGACCTTGAGTGGGCTACCATAAAGTAGTCATAATCAGCTTATCAGGCGTCGGTCAAAAGCCGGCGCCTGATTCTAATCTCTACCAAAATAATGGATTATTTAGGTTTTACCTCTTGCTAAAGGATAGCCACTGTGCCATACTAACAACGGCTTTCTTACGATAATTAACCTCAGATTTCATGAATTAGTCTAAGGGGTAAGTCATGAGTGTAGAACTGGTTCACATCGGCTTCGGTAACATCATCGCCATGAACAGGGTCATCGCCATTGCCTCACCCAACTCGGCGCCCACCAAGCGCACTATTCAGGACGGGAAGAACAAGAAAGTTCTGATTGACATGACCAATGGCAGAAAGACCAAAGCCGTTATCTTCACTGACAGCGGACACGTCCTGCTGGCGGCACTCGCTCCGGAGACCATCACCGGGAGGCTGCAGACGAGCCGCTCCGAGCCGGTCGCCGTGAAATCGGGGGCGGATGATGAGAGAGTCCGCCTCTGAAAGCTCCGATTCTTTTCAGTGCCCGGCAAAGCCGTTACTGATTGTTCTCTCGGGACCATCCGGGGTAGGCAAGGACGCAGTCCTGGAGCGGATGAGAAAGACTAACTGCCCCTTCAGCTACATTGTCACCGCCACCACGCGTCCC
>JAZDNC010000075.1:0-2479 GCA_043800335.1 Chloroflexota bacterium | reverse complement strand
CCGAGGTAACGCCGCAGATTATTGATGTGTTGAAGAAAGAGAAGTTCCCGATGGAAAAGGCGGTACTCGACCACACCGGCAAGAACACCATTAAGGCACGCCTCGCCTCCGGCGCTGTTACCGGACTCAGCATCTGTTACGACAAGCTGACGGCGGAAGAGGTAGCCGACATAGTCATCAGCCACCCGAAGAAGCGTGACATGCTCATCATCGGCTCTGAGCTGGGCTACGGCGGCGCCGGGCACCTTTCGGTAGTTAAAGCCGCCTGGGCGATGAAGATGGACGGCATGCCGGTCAAAGAGATTGAGCGTGTTACCTGGGATAAACCAAAGCGGATTTTCAATCTGCCGGTGAAGTAATCTTAACCTCTCCCTTTGAGAAAGAGCTTGCCCCGTACTTGATACGGGGGAGATTGAGAGGGATTTTATTGGTAGTATTTTAAAATCGTGACAAACCTCCCTTGCTAATACAGAACATTTGTACTACTATTCCCATTACCATGAATACTAATTTGAATCGTCACCGCGGAGGTCAGCCTGGTAATCAGAATGCCCGCAAACACGGCTACTATTCCAGCTCCTTTACTGGCGTGGATAAAGCCTACCTGACCCAGGCCGGGCACATCATTGGTCTGGATGACGAGATTGCCTTGCTACGGGCTCGCCTTAAATCGGTCGTAAAACATAGTCCGGATAATATCCGCCTTATCTCCGAAGCCGCCTCCACCCTGGCGCGCCTCATGCGTACCAGCCATAAGCTCGGTTTTAGTCAGAGAGAAAATCTGGAACAGCTTCGTTGGAACGTTCTCTATGATGTAGGCTCTCAGTTAGGTCTCAATGTCAATCAAGTCGCCTGTCTGTTCACGGGCAAAACCGGAGAAATCTCTAAATCCGAACCCGACCCGCTTAAAAAAGATGTTTCAAAATGATTCCTTTTCGTACCTTAATAAAAAAATTGTCATTGCGAGACCATTCACGAATAAGCTTGCCCCGTACTACGATACGGGGTCGTGAAGCCTGTCCCGTGCTCGACACGGGAGCGAAGCAATCTCGGTACCTTGTTCGGCTACCCTTTTGCGCTTACCCAGGGGTTCGTTTCTCCCAAAAAATAAAAACGAATAGCTGAACGCTGAAAGCTCATAATTGTTATTTACTTAGCCCATTCAAAGTAGTAAAATAGCTTTGGAAAGCCAATTCACACGAATTTGAGATAAAGGAGAACTTATGGCTAAAAGCAAAGAGAAAGTTGTGCGGACTACGGTGTGGTCGGCGGGCGCTGGCTGCCACGGCGGGTGCGGGGTAAAGCTTCACGTCAAGGATGGCAAGCTGGTTTACGTGGAAGGTGATGAGAGCCACCCCTGGAACCAGGGCCGGGCCTGCCCCCGGGTGCTCGCCCTCACGCAGTACATCTATCATCCTGACCGTATCCGGTATCCCCTTAAGAGAGTCGGCGAAAGGGGTGAGGGCAAGTGGGAGCGCATCACATGGGATGAGGCTTACGACATCATCGAGAAGAAGCTAAAAGACATCCGGGTCAACTTCGGCGCTGAGTCGGTAATCTTCGTGCAGGGAACGGGCAGAGACATCGGCGGTCCCATTACCTTGCTGATGTACAGCTACGGCAGTCCCAACTGGACACAGCTTGGTCTGGTCGGGCACTCCTGCTATACACCCAGGCAGGTTGCCATGTGGACCACTTTCGGCGACTACTTTGTGGCTGACTGCTCGCAGTTCCTTGAGAAGAGATACGAAGACCCGGAGTGGAAGGTGCCCAAGTGCATCATCGTCTGGGCGCAGAACCCGCCTTCGGGCGACCCGGATGGCTTCTACGGTCACTGGATTGTGGACTGCATGCAGCGCGGCTCCGAGCTAATCGTCATTGACCCAAGGGTGAACTGGATTGCCAGCCGTGCCAAGATTCACCTGCAAATCCGTCCCTCCACTGATGGCGCGCTCGCCCTGGCAATGGCTAATGTCATCATCAACGAGGGCTTGTACGACAAAGAGTTTGTAGAGAGCTGGACCTACGGCTTCGACGAGCTGAAACAGAGAGTCCAGCAGTACACGCCGGAGTGGGCGGAGAAAATCACCTGGATTCCCAAAGAGAAGATTATCGAGGCTGCCAGATTTTATGCCACCAGCAAACCGGCGGCTATCCACTGGGGTATTCCTGTTGACGCCTGTCCGCAGGGCACGGTGGTTTCACAGGCTATTGCGCAGCTATGGGCGCTGACCGGAAACGTTGATAACCCCGGTGGCAACGTCATCGCCCAGGCTTCTCACGGCGTCACCAGCTATCCCTACACCCAGGACGAGATGAAGGCAATCTACGGCGAAGAGCTTTTCACCAAGCTTTCCGAGAAAAGAATCGGCGGCGACCGCTATCCCATGATTAAGAACTTCAGGGCGTGGGCTTCCGAGGATGTAATCCTCGAGCAGATGGAGACCGACAAGCCCTATCCCATCAAGGCGGCCTGGAT
>JAZDNC010000074.1:0-10863 GCA_043800335.1 Chloroflexota bacterium | reverse complement strand
TTCGGCAGCATCCTCAATCGTCTTAAAATGTCTCAGCATCACCGATATTGACCCGATTGAGCACCGGCTTGTCTTTGAGCGCTTCCTCAACATTGAGCGCAAGGAGATGCCTGATATAGACCTGGACTTTGAAGACGAGCGGCGGGATGAGGTTCTGGAATATGTCTCCAAGAAGTTCGGTAAAGACCATGTCGCCCAGATAATTACCTTCGGCACTCTGGGCGCCCGGGCGGCAATCCGGGATGTGGGCAGGGCTCTGGGCATGACCTACTCCGATGTCGACCGGGTGGCAAAACTAATTCCCTTCGGCGTCAATATGACACTGGAGCAGGCGCTCAAAGAAAACAATGAACTCGCCAGCATCTATGGCGAAGACCCCATCATCCATAACCTGATTGATTCCGCCCGGAAGGTGGAGGGGCTCGCCCGCCACGCCTCGACCCACGCCGCCGGGGTGGTCATCTCCAAAGAGCCACTGGTGAGATATGTTCCCCTCCAGCAGATGCTCAAGGGGAGCGGGGACGGCATGACGATGACCCAGTTCGTCATGGAAGACATCGCCCGGGTGGGACTACTCAAGATGGACTTTCTGGGGCTGGCTAACCTAACCATCCTGCGCAAAGCCAAAGAGATTATCCGCCAGAACCGAGGCGTTGATATAGACCAGAAGACCATTCCGCTGGATGACGCCAAAACCTATGCGTTACTCTCTTCGGGGGAAACGACCGGCGTCTTCCAGCTTGATGGCGCCGGAATGCGCCGTTACATCAAAGAGCTGAAGCCGACGAGTTTCGGTGACGTCGCCGCCATCGTGGCTCTTTACCGCCCAGGGCCCATGGAGCAGATTCCCACTTTCATTAAAGCCAAGCACGGGGAGATACCCATCCATTACCCCCACCCGGCGCTCAGGAGCATCCTCGAGGAGACCTACGGGGTCATTGTCTATCAGGAGCAGGTGCTCTTCATCGCCCGGGAGTTCGCCGGCTATACGCTGGGCGGAGCGGACATCCTGCGCAAAGCAATGGGCAAGAAGATTCCCGAGGTTATGCATAAAGAGAGACAGAACTTTGTCAAAGGGGCGATGAAAAAGGGCTATTCAGAGACCCTGGCGACCGATGTCTTCAGCCTGATTGAGCCTTTCGCCGGCTACGCTTTCAACAAAGCCCACGCCGTGAGCTATGCCCTCATCGCTTACCAGACAGCCTACCTGAAAGCCAACTTCCCCGTGGAGTACATGACGGCTTTACTCAATACCCACAGCGGTGACTTAGATAAGACCGCCAGCGCCGTAAACGAGTGCCGGCGTCTCGGGATAGTGGTCGGACTTCCGGACGTAAACCGGAGCGACGTCGGTTTCACTATCGAGAGCGATGTGAAAGCCGGAACTCAGGCTATCCGGTTTGGTCTGGGGGCAATCAAAAATGTCGGTGCCGCCGCCGTTATCCCGCTAATCAGCGAGCGCAAAAAGGGCGGTGAATATAAATCAATTGAAGACCTGTCACGCCGGGCTGAAATCGGGGCGGTAAACCGGCGGGCACTGGAAAGCCTGATTCGGGCAGGAGCGCTGGACTCGCTGGGACGGCGCGGGGCGCTTCTATCCGGGGTAAGCCGCATTCTCGGCTTAGCCCAGAGGGAACAGCAGCTCCGCCAGAGCGGGCAGGCGACCATGTTTGACCTCTTCGGGACGTCAACACCCGTTCCCCTGCCGGCGCTCGACCTCGGGGAGGAAGACGTCGACATCAGAGAGAAGCTCGCCTGGGAGAAAGAGCTAATGGGGACCTACCTTTCGGAAAATCCCCTGCATAACGCCCTGAGCCAGATTCACGCCCCGAATACCACCCTTATCGGGCAGATTGACGCGGGTCTTAACGGCAGATTCATCACCGTTGCCGGCATGGTGAGCTCAACCCGGGGACTTATGACCCATGAGAAACAGCCTTTTATCGAGGCGGTTCTGGAAGACCTGGACGGTAAGATTCCGGTGATGGTCTGGCCCAGTGTCTATAATAAGACCAGAGAACTATGGCAGGAGGGGAGCCTGCTCTTAGTGGAGGGGAGGGTGAGGGTAAGGGGTGATGAGATTCAGCTAAACTGCGAGAGCGTCCGACCCTACCAGAGTGAGGCTGAACCAACCATGACGACAGCCGAACCGGCTAAGAACATGGAGGTAGACTTAAAAGTGCCCGAAATCCATCGTCTGACGATAAACCTGATTCAGACTCAGGATGCGGTAGCCGACCTTGATAAGCTTCATAAGCTCGACTCTCTTCTGAAAAACTACCCCGGACCGGACAAGGTCAACCTGCGCATCACCAACGGGAGCCGGATATACACCCTTGACCTCCCCAACTGCTATGTCCAGTACTCGCCGGCACTTGAATCAAAGCTGGCTGAGATTCTGGGCAAAGAGGGACTGAGGCTGGAGAAGGTCAACACGTGACATCGGTTGAAACTCCCATGCTGATAGAGTCTAATGTGCCGTGAAACGCCAGCCAAGTGAGATGGGACTGATGCCTGAAGCCGCACCGGGACACCGCCAGAGATTACGAGATAAGTTCATGAAGTCGGGGCTTTCCGCCTTCCACGACTATGAAATCGTAGAGCTCCTCCTGACCCTCAGCTCTCCGCGTAAGGACTGTAAACCGCAGGCGAAGGAGGCTATCCGTCGCTTTAAGACCCTTCGCGGCGTCCTGGAAGCCCCGCCCGAAGAGCTTCAGAAGATAAACGGTATCGGACCCATTAACGCTTTCAACATCAGGCTGGTTCAGGAAGTCGCCCGGGAGTTCCTCAAGGAGAAGCTCACGGCGAAACCGGTCTTCCAGTCGGCACAGGAGATTTTTGACTATCTTTATCACTCCATGCGCGACCTCAAGAAAGAGGTCTTCAAAGTAATTTACCTGAACAGCCAGAACCAGATTATCGAAATCAAGGACCTTTTCCAGGGCACGGTGAACGCTAGTTCAGTCTCGCCGCGCGAGGTGGTGGAGAGCGCCCTCAGATGCAACGCCGTCTCCATGATACTCGTGCACAACCACCCTACGGGTAACCCCGCGCCGAGCCAGGCGGACCGCGAGATTACGAAAGAGCTGGTGCACTCGGCGAAGGTGATGGATATTAAAGTCCTTGACCACCTAATCATCGGCGACAACCGCTACTACAGCTTCGCCGGAGACGGCTTTATCGAAAAGTGCGAACTGGACTACCTTGCATTTAAGGCGAAGAGCACGGGACAAAGGCTCGGAAGACAAAAGTAAGCTAATCTTCTGAGCCAAAGTCTAATCACGCAAAGTGGCGGATTGTGACCTCCAAGGGCATTGTGATAGAATTTTCACATTTCAAAGGCCAATAACATTCAGGGATGGTCACGAGTGACACAGGATATCCAAATCATACAAATGACAGAGGCAGATCTACAATCTGTATACGAATTGGTTCAAAACACGATTCAGGTCTCCTACTATAAAGTCTATCCGGTTGAGGCAATCGAATTCTTCAAGAATCACCATCGCAAAGAAAATATCTTGAATGATTCTATCGCAGGGTACACCGCTATTGCTGAATCTAATGGCCAAATATTGGGAACGGGGACTTTGTTAGGAACTAACGTTCGCCGAGTGTTTGTAAATCCGACCCATCAGCACAAAGGAATAGGCAAGTTGATCGTATACGAGTTGGAACGAAAAGCGGAACTTGAGGGGCTTTTTACATTAGATCTATCTTCTTCCTTGGTATCCAGACAGTTCTGGGAATCTGTGGGTTTCGTTTTATCAAAGGAAGACTTTCTTCCCGTCCGAAACGGGAAGAAACTGCTCTTCTACGAAATGGTTAAAACGATGCGAGGTAGTCATTGAGTAACAATAGTCCAGATTGTTCCCCGCGAAAGCCTATGCCCTCTAGAATTATTTGATATTTCTGCTTACTTCCGCCAGGAACTTCTTCACGTAGGGCAGGACAAGTTCGGAGTGCTGGTAGCACGCCGTATGGTTTAAGCCGGGCAGGGAGAAGAACTTAGCGTTCGGCATCATGCCGGCGGACTTTTTGATGACCGGGTAGTCCTCGTCGAGTTCCCCGGAGTACAGGAGACAGGGCAGCTTCATTTCAGGCATCAAATCATCGGCATCCGGCCAGTCGATAAAAGCCTTCTGTATGGCAATTAACGAACCCAAATCGCTCGCTCTCAACTGGGCTTTCCGGGCATCCGAGAGGGGCAAGCCATCTCTTGCTTCAAGATAAGCGATGTAAGACTCGTTACCTTCTCTTGCCGCTTTCTCCAGCGATGCCAGACGAATCCTGACTGCCTCTTTCTTCGCCTGGGTGCCGTAACCATAGGGGCTTTTCCCGCCCAGGATAAGACAGTAGAATCGGTCGAGCGAGTAACGGGCTAGGCTCGAGAAACCGACCCTGCCACCCATCGAGTACCCCATAAAAAGGGCCTTTTTGATGTTGCGGTCGTCCATGACAGCGGTAATATCGCAGCCAAAAAGCTCGGGCTGGTATGCCTTGGCGTCATGCGGCTTGTCGCTCTTGCCGTGACCGCGGGCGTCGATGAGGACAAGCCGGTAGTCCTTACCGAGCTCCTCGGTGTATCCGTACATCCGCCAATCCTCCAGACTTCCGGTAAAGCCGTGCATAAAAACGAGAGGCAAGCCCTTGCCTTCGAGTTCGTAATGGATTCTTACCCCCCTGTTATTCACAAAAGGCATGGCGACCTCCTCGAAATGATAGGGAAGCCTCGAACATCCGTAGATTCCTTTAGGCCAGCTTTGCCCTCTCAAGCTTCAGAAGCGCTTCCTTCATCGGAAGCCCGCCACCGAAGCCGCAGAGTCCGCCATCACTCCCCACCACGCGGTGACAGGGGATTATGATGGCTAAGGGATTTCTCCCCAGCGCCTGTCCCGAGGCACGGGCGAGACGCCAGTCGCCGAGTCCCTCGGCGACCCAGCGGTAGCTACGGGTCTCACCGTAAGGGATAAGCCTGGTGATGCGCCAGACCGAGCGCTGGAAATCGGTGCCTACCCCCGGGTCGAGCTCGTCAGGGAAAGAGACCTTTTTACCATCAAAATAAGCGCCCAGGCGCTCCCCCAGGTCGGTGAAAAAGCCAGGAGAGCGGACGGCTGACCCGACCTCACCACCGAATTGAAATAGAGCCACTTCCTCGGAACGGCTGGGAAGGGTGGCGCGTAATAGTCCCCTAGCCCCGCCGAGGATACCCACCCACCCCATCCTGGTCTTGAAGACAGCGTATCTAAATCCGCTTACCGTTTAAGCAACTCCTTCAGCTCTGTCTACTCTCGGTCTCAATCAGCCCGTAGTTCCCGTCACGGCGCCGGTAAACCAGATTGAAAAGAGAGGTCTCGGCGTTGAGAAAAAGGAAGAAGTCATGTCCCAGCAGTTCCATCTGCTCAATAGCTTCACTCACCGGCATCGGCTTGACGTCAAAGCGCTTGACCTTGACCACCCTGGGCTCAGGCTCGACCGCCAGGCTTTCGTCGAACCCAGCTCTCACCGTTGAATTACCACGCCCCTTTTTATAGAGCTTCCCTTTATAGTGCTCAATCCGCCGCATGATGACCTTCTCCACCCGGTCGATGGCAGTGGTCACATCCTCTCCCCGCTCTTCAGCGCGGAGAATGGTGCCGTAGTGGTTCACGGTCAGCTGTGCCCGCGCCCGCTGCGTGGCGGCTCTGGTTTTTTCTTCACTCACGACGACATCAAAGCCCTGAATGCCGTTCAATTGCCGGTTCACCTTGTTCAGCTTGCGGCGGATGTAAGCCTCAACCGCAGGCGATAGCTCCATCCCTTTACTCGTAATCACAGGTTCCATACTTCATCTCCTACTAGCTTCCCTAGACCTCCCGGGCAAAGGTTAGCCCCCATACCGAGGTGACACCGGAAGATTTAAGCACCCTGGCACACTCATTTAAAGTCGCCCCCGATGTGGCTACGTCATCTACCAGAATAACGCCCCTCCCTCTGAGGCAGGCATCACCACTAACAAAAGCCCCCGCCACATTGAGATAACGCAGGCTGACACTCTTTGTCCTTGCCTGGGGCGGGGCGTTCGCATTTCGCCTCAGGCTGGTCTCATTCACCGGCAGATTAATGCCCCACCCGATTGCCCCAGCCAGAAGAGCGGACTGGTTGTAGCCACGCTCCCTGAGCCGTGCCGCGTGAAGGGGCACCGGGACCAGAACCTCGCCGGGCAGATGGTTTCCTCTCAGGTAAGTCGTCATGAACTCTCCTATCCTGGGGGCTAGCGCCCTTACCTGATTATATTTTAGCTGATGGACTGCCTCGCGGGCTACCCCCTCGAAACGAAAGACGGAGCGGATACCGTCTATCTCAAGTTTCAGCTCACGGCAACTGGCGCAGATGCCATCACTATTTTGGGGCTTACCGCAGATGGGACAAAAAGGCGTCTCAACCGGTCTCAAGAGCTTCTGGCAATCGGGACAGATGAAATCACCTTCCTTACCACAACCCACACAGCGACAGGGGAACAGTAAGTCCAGTGCCTTTTCCCTGAGCAAAGCTAATAGGGACAGCACACTCAATTTGATTATCCGTAATAATGTTTAGAGGTATTGAGCGGCAGGGTCAGACCTTCGGGGTTCGAACACCGTGCAAAGTTCCACTGATAATAGGCTCATTGACATAAACGTCGCCGTTTCTAATCTTCAGATTGAAGCCACACTCCGGATTGGTGCAGACCCAGGCTTTATAGTGGATGTCTGCCCCCTGACCCCCGAAGTCGGATAGCGGTACAAGGTCGCCCGTCTTGCACTTCTGGCACTTGGGAAAACTGCCATTTTCCATGAAGAACCACCTCCCCAACCGAATTTCGATGCCGTAGTATACACTAAAGATTTACACTTGACAATGGTTTGCGTTCACTCACCAAAGTCAGGCTACTTTCTGCCCACCGGGATGATGTAGAGGGGCACTTCTTCCGCCCCGAGATTTAAGAGCTTTGCCACCTCATCATCATAAAAAGCTCCGATTGGCACCGCTCCGAGTCCCAGAGCCACAGCCTCAAGGAGCAGGTTCTCGGCGGCATGACCGGCTTCCATATGAACGTACCTCTCGCCCCGCTCACCGTATTTGCCTGTCGTCCGCCCGTAGACAGCCGTGAAAACAAAGGAGACGGTGCCGTCTCCCACCGAGTCCTGTCCCAGAGCCGCCCGGGCTAAAGCTGCCCTCAGGTCGCCGCTAAGAACCTTCGCCAGTTGATGCCCCTCCGGCTCATAGCGATAAACGCCCGCATCCAATCCGGTGACCTTGCCCACAACCGCGTAGAGCTCAAGTGGATAGAGGGCACCCGCCGACGGCGCAGACCTCAAGCCACTCTCGCTCGTAATTCCCTGGGCAGCCCAGAGGAGCTGGGAGACTTCCTCAAGTTTCAGGGACTGGTCGGCATAGTCCCTCACCGAGCGGCGTTCAACGATGGCCTTTTCCAGAGAGAAATCACTATCATACCTTGGCTCGGGAAGCTTCATCATGGTTTCTCCTTTCGTCTGAGACGTAGGTGCCGGCGCAACATCCCTGGCGCCACAGCCGGAAAGGAAGATTAAAGCCCCCGCCAGAATAGGTAAACAGATACGGTAGAGGTGTTTGTTTCTTCCCGACACCCGTTCGCTACTCCCGTTCCACAACGACTGACTCTCCCTGCCCGACCCGTCTGAAGGCGGTGGCATCGGCAGTAATCCTGCCAAAGACGGTGACCGTGCTGGCGGGACGGATTTCATTTTCCCGGCTCACCGGCGTCCTGCCGAAGAAGATACAAAAAGCCCCGCCCGGGGGCCAGTAGCCTAAATCGCCCAATCTCACGACTTCCTGCCCATTTTCCAGCTCAAGCCTTACCGGTATGGGAAAGTATATCTCCTCTCCCCAGAGATTAGCCTCACCTTTCAGGGGCAAAGCCTCCCAGATGGCATTTGCTGTCCGGCTCTCGTTCAGCTCCGCCTCAGCCTGAACCCCGCCCGCCGTTATCTTTATTTTCTTAGCCATGCCACACTCCCGCTCAGCCTTCAACCTATTCTATCACGAGAAAGTGAATACGGCTCAGCTTAGAGTGACCACGTCCCCCTTTATCCTCACTCCGAGTTTAAGCTATACTTGATTAATAAGATGGACGAGAAAAGTCTGGAGATTCTGGAATTTCCCAAGATTAGGGAAATCTTAGCCCAGTTCACCTCTTTTTCGGTGGCGAGAGAGTTGCTCCTCAGCCTCAAGCCGGTCAGCGACTATGAGCTGGTTACCCGGTGGCTCGGCGAGGTCAGGGAAGCCAGGGCGCTCCTTGCCGAGGAGCCAGGTTTTACCGCCGGTGACGCAATTGATATCCGTGAGCCGGTGGCTCTGGCAGCAAGAGGCAAGGTGCTCGAACCGGCGGTGCTGGTTGGTATTCAGAGAACCCTCACCAGCTCCCGCCAGGTACGCGCCAGCCTCAGCCGGAGGTCTCAGGACTTCCCCCGCCTCTGTGACATCGCACAGAAGATTACGCCCCAGCCCCAATTGGAGGCAGCAATCAGCCGTGCCATCACCTCCGATGGAGAGATTCTTGACTCGGCATCGGAAAGGCTCCTCGGTATCAAACAGGGACTCCGGGAGACCCGCCAGCGCCTGCTGAACCGTCTGGACAGTCTGATGAGGGCGCCGGAGATGGAGAAGCTTTTACAGGAGACCCTGATTACCGAGCGGGAAGGGCGTTTCGTCATCCCGGTCAAAATTGAAGCCCGGCGGGAGTTCAAGGGGATAGTCCACGACCTTTCAAATACCGGCGCCACCGCTTTTGTCGAGCCGTTTGAGACGGTTGAGATGGGTAACGAACTCAGGGAGCTGAGCCTGGCGGAAAAGAGAGAGATAGAGCGCATACTGGCTGAACTGAGCGCCTCAGTAGGTGTTGAGGCGGCGACAATCAGCCAGAACGTTGCCTCTCTGGCCTCTCTGGAGCTCGCCCTCGCCAAAGCCCGCTACGCCGACAGGGTTAAAGCTACTGAGCCTGCCATTCTGCCCCCTGACAAGACAGGCAAAGACCGCAGCCTTTATCTGAATAACGCTCGCCATCCCCTGCTCCGAGAAAAGGCAGTGCCTGTTTCGTTAGAACTCGGACGGGACTTCTCTATCCTGGTCATCACTGGACCCAACACCGGGGGCAAGACGGTGACCCTCAAAACCATCGGGCTTCTCTCTCTCATGGCACTGGCGGGGATACCCATCCCGGCGGAGGAAGGTAGCGTCATACCCCTCTTTGACAACATCTTCGCTGATATCGGTGACGAGCAAAGCATCGAGCAGACGCTCTCCAGCTTCAGCTGGCATATGGGAAACATCGTGCGCATTATCAGGGGCACCACGCCGAGGAGTCTGGTGCTCCTTGACGAGCTGGGCACGAGCACCGACCCGGATGAGGGCGCCGCACTTGCCCGGGCGATACTTTTCTATTTCCTGTCCCGGGGCGTGATGACAGCGGCAACGACCCATTTCGCCGAACTGAAAGCCTTCGCCCACACCACACCCGGCATGCAGAACGCCTCACTGGACTTCGACCCGGTGACCTTCGCCCCCACCTATCACCTGACTATAGGAGTCCCCGGGGGCAGTAACGCCCTTGCTATCGCCTCACGACTGGGGCTCGCCTCAGAGATAATCGAAAACGCCCGGGGCATGTTGAGCCGAGGGGCACTGGAACTGGGTAAGCTAATCTCAAGCCTTATGGCAGAGAAACAAAATACAGAAGCCCTGAGAGTGGAACTGGAGAGGGCAAAGGGGGAAGCGGAGGCAGAAAAGAGCGCTTTTGAGCTTAAGCAAAGGGAGCTGGATGAGGGGGGGAGAAGGCTTTTAAGAGAGACCCGTGACCGTCTGGTCAGGGAGAGCGCCGAGCTTGAGCGGGAACTCAAACGCATCGCCGCCGAGGTCAAGCGGGCAAAGACCCTTGAAGCGGTTGAATCGGCAAAGAAGTCCCTCACCTCGGTGCGCCGGGGAATCAAGGAAGAAGACTGGGCGGGCGGCAGGTTTGCCGGTGCGTCGGGAGTCACCACGGCACCCGACCAGATTTCGCCCGGGGATACGGTCTGGGTGATTGATACCGGGCTTCAGGGAATCGTCACCGGGGTCTCGGCAAAAGGAAAACAGCTTGAAATCCAGGCAGGGAACACCAGGGTCAGGGTGGGCGCCTCGAGCGTCCAGAAGGTTGATGCCGTCCCGCGCACTCTCAGCCCCGAGGTCTCCATAGTGAAAACAAGCCCTGTCGCCCGGGTGGGGCTGGAGCTTGACCTCCGTGGGAAACGCGCCGATGCGGTGGAGAGCGAGCTTGACCGTTACCTGAACGAGGCATCACTTGCCGGGCTGTCCCAGGTGCGCATCATCCACGGCTTCGGCACGGGAACGGTGCGCCAGATTGTGCGAGATTTCCTGTCAAGCCACCCCCTGGTCAGGTCGTTTCACCCCGGGGGTGAGCGCGAGGGCGGTGACGGAGTAACCATCGTTCAGCTCTAACTAGAGGAGGGAAAATGCCACAACAATATGAAATCAACGAGCTTGCCAAAGAAGAGTCATGGAGACTTTTCCGCATCATGGGGGAGTTCGTCGAGGGTTTTGACAAGCTCGCCGGGATTGAGCCGGCGGTAACCATCTACGGCTCCGCCCGGATGAAGCCGGATAACCCCGATTATGAAAAAGCACGCCAGATTGCCTACCTCCTGGGGAAGGAGGGCTTCAACATCATCACCGGCGGCGGTCCCGGCATCATGGAGGCGGCAAACTGGGGAGCGAAAGAGGCAGGGGTGAAGTCGGTCGGGCTCAACATCGTCTTACCCGAGGAGCAGGTCTGCAACGCTTACGTAACCCTTTCCATGTTCTTCAACC
>JAZDNC010000041.1:0-4769 GCA_043800335.1 Chloroflexota bacterium | reverse complement strand
GAGATTCATACCAAGTAATACAACCTTACGAAAGGTTTAAAGAATTAATTAACAAGCGTGGGTTAGTTCTACTGCAAGAGAAAGAACCAAGATATTGTCAACGCTTTCAGACTTGCGAAACTTTGAGGTTGGAGCCAAGTCAAACATTGAGGGAATGTAATCCATTGCTTTCCAGTAAATTTAACAGATTCGTAGACTTCCTGGAATCTATGTACGAAGTGGGATACTATTGGAAACGTCTGACAGAAACAGCTCGATTACTTGAAGTAAACGTTCCAGAAACACCACTTCAACAGATGAATGAAGCTTCATGGTTTATATACAACCTTGATTTTTACTGGCATACTGTCTACGGCATGGAAGAACGCATTATAAAATTTCTAACAATTTTAAAAAGAATGTATAAATCGCCAAGTCCTGAAGAGGCGGAGTTATTAAAAAAATACATAGAAGTATTCAAAATGGTAAAAACGGAAGCCACAAAGATAGTGCGTGACCCACTAGCTCATTTCCGTTCTCAAGGTGTTCAAGGATGGCGCAATGACCATCAGTGGGAGGCTGCACTGTTGAGAAGTGATAATTCAGATTTCATAGAGATTTACGACAAAAATTATTTACATCATAAGGATTTTTATTTGGGTTACATACGAATGTGGGTACCTCAATATGGTGAAACGCTGTCTATTATGTTTGATAGGCTCTCTACCTTTTCTTTAGAAAGACTGGAATTAGAATGACCAAAAAACCTTCTAAAGTCTTAATCATCGGCTCGGGACCCATCATCATCGGGCAGGCGGCGGAGTTTGACTACGCCGGTACGCAAGCCTGTAAAGCCCTCCGCGAGGAGGGTGTCATCTCCGTCCTGGTCAACTCCAACCCGGCGACCATTATGACCGACGAGGACATCGCCGATATCGTCTACATCGAACCCCTCACCGTGGAGGCGGTAACACGTATCATTGAGCGGGAGCGCCCGGACGGGCTTCTGCCCACCCTCGCCGGACAGACCGGCCTCAACCTCGCCGTGGGACTGTCTGAGGCGGGCGTGCTGGACAAATATAACGTGCGCACCCTGGGGACGCCGGTTGACACCATCAGAAACGCCTCGAACCGCGAGCTTTTCAAGCAACTCCTCCTGAGTATCGGCGAACCCATGCTGGACAGCGCCACCGCCACCACGCTGGAAGGGGCGAGGGAAGCCGGCAGAAAGCTGGGGCTACCCCTCATCATCCGCCCTTCGTTTACGCTGGGGGGCACCGGCGGGGGCATGGTCAGCACCATGGCGGAGCTTGAGGCGCTTGCAACCACCGCCCTTGCCGTCAGCCCCATCCATCTTATCCTCCTGGAGCGCTGGGTCGGCGGCTGGAAGGAGATTGAATACGAGGTGATGCGGGACGCCGCCGATAACTGTATCACCGTCTGCTGTATGGAGAACGTTGACCCGATGGGTGTTCACACCGGGGACAGCATTGTGGTGGCGCCGAGCCAGACCCTTACCGATAAAGAGTATCAGATGCTCCGCACCGCCAGCCTGAAGATTATCCGCGCCCTAGACGTTCAGGGCGCCTGCAACATCCAGTTTGCCCTTGACCCGTATTCACAGCAGTATTACGTCATTGAGGTAAACCCCCGCGCCAGCCGTAGCTCCGCCCTCGCCTCAAAGGCAACCGGCTATCCCATCGCCCGGGTCGCGGCCAAGATTGCGGCGGGCAAACGGCTGGATGAGATTCCCAATACCGTGACCGGCAAGACCATGGCTTGCTTCGAGCCGGTGGTGGACTACATCGTGGTCAAGATTCCCCGCTGGCCCTTTGACAAGTTCGCCTCCGGCGATAGAACCATCGGCACCCAGATGAAAGCCACCGGCGAGGTCATGGCGATTGACCGCACCTTCGAGGCAGCCCTGCAGAAGGCGGTGCGTTCACTGGAGTTCGGCAACAAATCAATCCTCTGGGAGGACGCCAGCTGGCGTGAGGGCAAGACGGTCAAGGACTTCCCCCTCAAGCCCAACGACCTGAGGCTCTGGGCAATCATGGCGGCACTGAGACGCAATCTTAATATAAAAGACATCGCCCAGGAGACCCAGTGGGACCCCTGGTTCCTGGAGAAGATGCAGAACATAGTTAATATGGAAAGAACGCTCCTTGCTCAGCCTTTAACGCCGGAGCTACTCCGGGAAGCCAAAAGGCTCGGCTTCGCCGACGAGGTTATCGGTACCCTTGCGGACAGATTGCCGGAACAGGTGAGGGAGCTAAGGGGGCGCTGGAACATCCGCCCCGTCTACAAGATGGTTGATACCTGCGCCGCCGAGTTTGACGCGGCAACACCCTACTTTTACAGCACCTATGAGCTGGAGAACGAGGCGACACCGGAGCCAATCAAAAAGGCGGTCGTCATTGGTAGCGGGCCTATCCGAATCGGGCAGGGGATTGAGTTTGACTACTGCTCGGTGCACTCCGCCTGGGCGCTCCAGGAAGCCGGCTACCAGAGCATCATGGTAAACTCTAACCCCGAGACCGTCTCGACCGACTTTGACACCAGTGACCGCCTCTACTTTGAAGCATTGGACGAGGAAAGCCTGAGAGACATCATAGAGAACGAGGGCAACTGGGGCAAAAACGGGGATAACCAGCCGCCCTCAATCGTCCAATTCGGCGGGCAGACCGCAATCAATCTATCACAGCCCATCGCCCAGAGCGGGCTACCCCTGATTGGCTCCAGCGCCGATGCCATCGACCTGGCTTCAGACCGGCGCCGTTTTGAGAACTTCCTCTCCGAGATGGGCATCCCCCAGCCACCCGGCTCCGCCATCACCTCGATTGACGAAGCCCTGAATGTCGCCAAGCTCATCGGCTACCCGGTGCTGGTGCGTCCCAGCTACGTTTTGGGGGGACGGGCGATGGAAATTGTCTATAACGCCAGCGAGCTGGTGCGCTATATGGCGATGGCGATTGAACTTGACACCAAGCATCCCATCCTGATTGACAAGTACATGCAGGGGAAAGAGGTGGAGGTTGATGCCGTCGCCGATGGGGAGACGGTTTTCATCCCCGGCGTCATGGAGCATATTGAACGGGCGGGGGTGCACAGCGGCGACGCCATGACCGTTTACCCGGGGGTCGGGCTCACCGAGGAGGAGGTCAAGACCATCGTTGACTATGCGGTGCGCATCGGGCTTGCCCTTCAGGTCAAGGGGCTGATGAACGTCCAGTATGTCATCATGCGTCAGGACCGCCAGCCCTCCCAGGTCTATGTCTTCGAGGTGAACCCCAGGGCTTCGCGCACCGTGCCCTTCATCTCCAAGGTCACCGGCGTGCCTCTGGTCAAGGTGGCAACCAAGGTCATGGTGGGTTTTAAACTCAAAGAGATGGGCTATAAGACCGGGCTGGGGCAGACCCGGCAACTGGTCGGTATAAAAGCCCCGGTCTTTTCCATGTCCAAGCTCACCGGGGTAGATACATATCTCTCTCCGGAGATGAAATCAACCGGCGAGGTCATGGGGATTGACCACACCTTTGATGCCGCCCTCGCCAAAGCCCTTATCGCCGCCGGGCTGATGCTCCCCGAGAAAGGCGCCATCCTCTTCACCATCGCCGACCGGGACAAGCCCGAAGCCCTGCCCCTCATCAGAAAGTTCCACGAGGCAGGGTGCCGGATTTACGCCACCGAGGGCACCGCCACCATGATAGAAGCCGCCGGCATCCCGGTGAACATGATAAGCAAGAAGCTGGGCGAGGGACACCCCAACATCATTGACCTCATTGATAACGGCACGATAAACGGGGTGGTGAACACCATCACCGGCGGGAGCGTGCCCCTCCGGGATGGTTTCGAAGTAAGAAGGGCGGCGGTAGAAAGAAGAATCCCCTGCTTCACCTCTCTGGACACGGCAAACGCCGCCGTCGAAATCCTGCTGAAGGGCGCCCAGACCTACAACATCAAACCGCTACCCGATTACCGGAGGCAGGACTGAGTTGAAACAGGTAACCGCCAGGGTCATCTCTAACCAGAAGGTAATGCCCGATGCCTCTCTTATGTGGCTGGAAGCCCCGGCGATAGCTGAGAGCGCTCAAGCGGGGCAGTTTGTCTTGGTGCAGACGGGTGAGAATTTCTTACCCCGACCTGTAAGTATCCATCAGAAAAAAGACAGCCAGATTGCCCTCCTGATACGCGTGACGGGTAGCGGCATGGAATGGCTTTCAGTGCGTAGCGTGGGAGAAGCTATTAGGCTTACCGGCACACTGGGTAACGGTTTCAGCATCAAACCTAATGCAAAAAACCTGCTTCTAGTCGCCGGAGGCATGGGGATTGCACCATTGATTTTTTTAGCGAAGCAGGCAGTAAACAAAGGACTCTCAGTCACCCTCCTCTACGGTACGGTAAACACCAATCGCTATCCTGATAGAATGGTGCCGTCTCAGATAAAAGTGATTGCGGCGACCGAGGATGGGAGCGTCGGGCAGAAAGGTCTGGTAACAAGCCTTATTCCCGATTACATAGACAAAGCAGACCAGGTCTTTGCCTGCGGACCGCTGGCGATGTATAAAGACCTGGCAAAAAGGAAAACCGAACTACTCAAGAATAAGCCTTGTCAGATATCCCTTGAGATGCGCATGGCTTGCGGGCACGGCGTCTGCTACGGCTGCACCATCGAGACGAAAAAGGGCTTGAAGCAGGTCTGCAAAGACGGGCCTGTCTTTGAACTGGACGATGTTGAAAATCTCTTAAAAGATGATGCCCTCTGCCTGAGGTGGCTTACGGTATGATAG
>JAZDNC010000021.1:0-15157 GCA_043800335.1 Chloroflexota bacterium | reverse complement strand
CACCAGTTCTGGGGTGAGAAAGTTTAGTCGGAAGGCTCAGTCCTAGCTGAATAGACGCTGAATCACATTGGCTCGTGAGCGGGCAGGTTTCTTATGACCTGTCCGCTTTATTTTTAGAACTGAAGTCCCATAGTGACAGATTGTTTTAACTGGATGTTAGCTTAATTTTAATCCGATACCTTCATAGAGTATATTTAGTAAGCCGCTCGTGCTGAGACTTCGGCGGGCTCTGTAGAACCATAGCGGTATGATGGAGTTCACCCTTCGACAGGCTCAGGGTGAGCGGGAAAATCTTTTGTTAATAGCACTCTCCATGAGAGTTTTAAAACCTGAAGGTTAGAATGCTATAATACTGCGATGGATATACTTGAGGGTCTGAACCCTGCCCAGCGCGAGGCAGTTGAAGCCATTAAGGGACCGGTGCTCGTCCTGGCGGGTCCCGGCAGCGGCAAGACCAGGGTCATTGCCCACCGCATCGCCTATCTCATAAAGACCTGCGGGGTCAGCCCGCACCGCATCATCGCCGTCACCTTCACCAATAAAGCCGCCCGGGAGATGACAGATAGACTGGGTAAGCTCATCGCCAGCGCGCTCGACCGACTTACCATGGGTACTTTCCACGCCATCTGCGCCCGTATCCTGCGCCGGGAGGGCAAGGTCATCAGGATTGAACCTGACTTTCTCATCTATGATGACGAAGACCAGCTAAGCGTGATAAAGCGCTGTCTTGCCGAACTTGACCTTGACCCCAAGCTCCACTCGCCTCGGGCTATCCAGAACGCCATCTCGGCGGCGAAGAACCAGATGCTCCCCCCCGAAGCCAGCGCCCGCCAGAACTCCAGCTACTTCGGTGAGGTGGTGAAGCGGGTCTACGAGCGCTACGAAGAGCTGCTCGCGGCGAGTAAGGCGCTTGATTTTGATGACCTGCTGCTCAAGGTGGTTGAACTGTTCCACAAAAACAGCGAGGTTCTCGCCCGCTATCAACTCCGCTACCAGTATGTCCTGGTTGACGAGTTTCAGGACACCAATCTCGTTCAATATGAGCTAATCAAGCTCCTGGGCGGGAAATACCGCAATATTTTCGTCGTCGGTGACCCCGACCAGTCAATCTACTCCTGGCGCTTTGCCGATGTGAGGAACATCATGAGCTTTGAGAAGGACTTCCCCGGCGCCAGAGTTGTGCTTCTGGAGCAGAACTACCGCTCCACCAAGACCATCCTGGATGTGGCGAGTGCGGTCATCTCGGCAAATGAGACCCACAAACCGCGCCGGCTCTGGACAGAAAACGAGACCGGGGAGTGTGTCTCGGTAGCCGAGACCTACAACGAACAGGAGGAAGCCCAGTTTGTGGTGAGCGAGGTTGAGCGGCTGACCAAGCCGGGTGGATTCAAGCCGGGCGATATCGCCGTCATGTACCGCACCAACGCCCAGTCCCGTGTCCTCGAGGAAGCCTTTATCCGCTACGGGATGGCCTATCGGCTTGCCGCCGGCGTCCGCTTCTACGAAAGAAGAGAGATAAAAGACCTCTTAGCCTATTTCCGTCTGGTGCAGAACCAGAATGACACTGTAAGCCTGAAGCGGGTAATCAATACCCCGGGAAGGGGTATTGGCGAGAAGAGTCTGGCGCTCCTTAGCGCCTGGGCAAAGAGTCGGGGTGTCACCGAATATCAAGCCCTGGGTATTCTTGAGGGGCTAACGGCGGATAAAAAAGACCATCCCTTCGCACCGCAGGCAACGAGGGCACTTATCAGCTTCTATAAAATCATGGATGGACTTGTCGCCGCCAGCCGCGAGAAGAACATGGTGGAGCTTTTTGACCTCACCTGTGAGAAGATTGGCTATGAAAGATATCTTACGGCTGAGCCGGATGGTGAGGAGCGCCGGGAGAATGTCAGGGAGCTGAGGACGGTTGCCAGAGAGTATGAGAACCTGCCCCTGGGTGAGGGACTCACTGCCTTTCTGGAGGGGGTAGCCCTGGTCTCCGATGTTGACGGACTCAAAGAAGGCGCCGAGGCGGTGACTCTGATTACACTGCACCAAGCAAAGGGTCTGGAGTTTCCGGTGGTCTTCATGGTGGGCATGGAGGACGGGCTTCTTCCCCATCTCCGCTCTTTCGATGACCCCGCCCAGATGGAGGAGGAGAGAAGGCTCTGCTACGTCGGCATCACCCGCGCCATGAAAAAACTATACTTGGTGCGTGCCTTCCGCCGCAGCTTTATGGGCTCAAGCGGGGTGGGGCTACCCTCCCGCTACCTGGCGGATATACCAGACCACCTTCTGTCAAATAGTGGTGACTGGCAGGAGAAAGCGAGCCCCCTTGCCCATCTTTACCAGTGGAATCGCCCCCGCGAGGCGGGAAGTAGTGAAAAGCGGGTCGCACCGCCATCGCTCCGGACTGGCGACCATGTGCGTCATCCCCAGTTCGGCGAAGGGGTAGTGGTCAGCACCAGAGAGGCAAACGGTGATGCCGAGCTGGTGGTGGCTTTCAGTGGCGGGGGAGTGAAGAAACTGCTCCAGAGCTTTGCCAGGCTGGAAAAGATACAGCATGCCGATTAAGCTACTTGACGTCAGCGTAATCAGCCGCATCGCCGCTGGCGAGGTGGTGACCCGGCCTGCTGCAGTGGTGAAGGAGCTGGTTGAGAACTCGCTTGATGCCGGTGTCACCGAGATTACGATTGAAGTTGCCGGAAGCGGCACGAGCCTTATCCGGGTGACCGATAACGGGCTGGGCATCCCCTCCGCCGAGGTGCCCCTTGTCTTTACCCGCTACTCAACCAGTAAGATTAGCAGACTTGAAGATTTGGATAACATCTCGACTCTGGGCTTTCGTGGGGAGGCTTTAGCCAGCATCGCCGCCGTAGCTGATGTGGAGCTTTTGACTCGCTCTCGGGATGAAGCCGATGGCTATTTCCTCAACCTGAGGGACGGCGTGGTGGCGGATAAGGGGACTAGAGCCCGAAGTCAAGGCACCACAGTGACGGTGAGAAATCTTTTCCGGAGAGTCCCCGCCCGGCTTAAATTTCTGAAATCTGAAGCCACCGAGAGCGCGCATGTCGCCACGGTGGTGAGCCAGTATGCCCTGTGCTTTCCCGAGGTTAAATTCACCCTGACCCCGAGCGGGCGCGTGAGCCTGAGAACTCCCGGGAGTGGCGAACTTGTGGGTGCCATCGCCCGGGTTTACGGCGCGGAAGTCGCCCGCAAGATGCTGGCAATCGCACAGACTAATGACAGTAATTCAGAGACGGCAGCAGTCACTGGCATGGTAGGTTCACCCTCGCTGAACCGTCCCAGCTGGGACTACCTGAGTCTCTTTGTCAATCGGCGCTGGATAGTCAGCCGTACTCTGGCGAAAGCCGTGGAGAGTGCCTATCACGGACTTTTGATGACGGGGAGACACCCGGTGGCTATCGTAAATGTCTTCCTGCCCCCGGCAGAAATTGATGTCAACGTCCACCCGGCGAAGACGGAAATCAAGTTCCGTAATGAAGGGGCTGTCTTCAGCTTGGTGGAGCGGGCGGTGAGGCAGACCTTGGTCGCCCAGGCACCGGTGCCCAGAATCGAGGAAAGGACGGTGACCTACTTTGCCCCCAGGATGTCTACCCCCACGGTCAGTCCCATCCAGGGGAAGACAGAGGTGAGGGCGGAAGAAGCGCTTTTCGCTGCGCCGGCTATCCCGGAGCCGCCTCGCCTGAGTCTGCCCATCCTGCGGGTGCTGGGGCAGGTATCCAATTGCTATATTGTGGCTGAAGGACCCGACGGGCTTTACCTGATTGACCAGCACGCCGCTCACGAGCGAGTCCTCTTCGAGAAGATTTTTAACGAGAGCCTGACGGGTAAGCCTGAGATTCAGGGGCTTCTTGAACCGCAGAGTCTGGAGCTTAGCCCCGGAGAAGATGCCAGCCTTAAATCTCAGTGGACAAGTCTCGCCGGGTTCGGTTTTTCTCTGGAACCTTTTGGTATCCGGACTTATCTCGTCAGGGCTGTCCCGGCAGTCCTAAGAAATGGAGACTGGCAGGGGGCACTCAGAGAGCTTTTGGGTGGGCTGACTGAAGAGAAGTCCGACCCGAGGGAGATGGTTGCCACTGTCCTTGCCTGCCACAGCGCGGTAAAAGCGGGCGACAGCCTCTCTCTTGAGGAGATGGAAGCTCTCATTCGCAGTCTGGAAAAGACAAGTCTCCCCAACACCTGTCCCCACGGACGCCCCACGCTCATGAAACTGGGCTTTAGAGAATTAGAGAAGGAGTTCGGCAGGGTGTAAGCTACCCTGCTCCGGGTCTCTGGAGTAGCTCCCACCTTACCATCCCGCCCTCAATAAGCTCGCGGATTTTGGCTTCCTCCGGCGTGAGGCGGGCGGTCTTCCCGCTCTTTATCTCCATAATGACGATTTCCCGGGGATTCCCCTGGGCGAGTCCGGGGAAGATAATCATATCTATTGGGCTACCGATAAATCTCGCCTCGGTGGGGTCATACTTGAAGTCCGGAAGGTATGCCGCCATCTGCTCGGTGAACTTGCCCCCGAGCACCTGACGGCTCTGGGTAATGGCTTCTTTTCTGGTTTTCTCCCGCTCTTCCTGCCACTCTTTTTCTTTGGTCTCGCGCCACTGCCTCAGCTTCAGTTCAAAGCCAACTTTAGCCAGGTAGTAGCCGATGAAAAGGCTGGCGACAATGACCAGAAATAGGATAAGGAGCTGGCTTATGTTCATCTAGCCTCCGCCAGGGCGAATGAGGGGGATTTTCGCCTTACACTGGGGGCACTCCTCCGGCTTGTAGACCTCTGTCCGGGAGCGGAGACAGGCGAAGAAGGGAATGTTACCGAAATCAACGGGCTTCTCCGACCGGTCAACGAGCACGGCAAGCCCGATGATGTTTCCGCCCAGCTCCTGGACGGCGCTAATGACCTGCCGGATGGAGCCGCCGGTGGTCAGGATGTCGTCAACGATAAGCACCTTCTCGCCGGGGTTGATGTAGAAGCCGCGCCGGAAAGCCCTTTCGGTCTCTCCCTCCCTCTCGGCGAAGATGCCGCGCACCCCCAGCTCTCTGGCTACCTCGTAGGCGAGGATGATGCCCCCGGTGGTCGGTCCTGCTACTACTTGGACGCCGGCGCCCCGGTAGTGCTCGGTGATGAGACGGCAGAGCGTCTCGGTATAGACCGGTGACTGTAAGACGCGGAACTTCTCCCAGTAGACGGGGGAGTGAAGCCCGGAGGTCAGAAGGTAGTGCCCCTTGAAGATGGCGCCGGACTTCTGGAAGATTTCCTCAGTGACCTCAGCGATGTTCCTTTCGTTCTTTGGCATCGGTTTATCTACCTCACATGATATTTCAGAGAGCCGGAGTCAGCCATTCTAATAGGAGTATGCCATCTGGTCATCTGCCGGTGTGTTTGAAATGATGCCCCAGTTATGCAGAGGCCAGATGCGGAGCCAGGCTTTGCCGATGATGCTCTGGCTGGGTATCGTCCAGCCGGTGTGCGAGTCATTTGAGTTGTTGCGGTTATCACCCAGCACAAAGTAGTTGTCCTCAGAAACTGCCCGGACATGGAGGGTGTAGTTGGGGGCGTCCTTGATGTAAGGTTCGTCAAGTCTCTCTCCGTTGACGTAGACCACGCCGTCTTTCACCTCCACCGTGTCACCGGGCAGGGCGATGACCCTTTTGATGTAGTCAAGCTGCAGCGAAGCCGGCGGGTGGAAAACGATAATATCCCCCCGCGCCGGTTTTCCAAAGACGTAGGCGGCTTTATTGACGATGAGCCTCTCCTGCGGGTACACGGTCGGCTCCATGCTGGAACCGACCACGATGCTGGTCTGGATGGTGCTTTGAAGAAGAAAGAAGATTACGAAGGCGGTTATCGCCGTGGTAACAATGTCACGTATCAAGGCTTTCATGTCCCTGATTATACTCCTTCTTGGTTCATCCTGCTAGATAGGGCGGAAAGCTGGTAGCTGAAAGCTAATCGGTAATAGCCTGAGTTGCACTTGTTTTTTGTAGGGTGTTAGAATAAGCGCCATATGGACTACATGGCTCAAGCCCTGTCACTCGCCCGGCTGGCACAGGGACAGGTAAGTCCCAACCCGGCAGTTGGCGCACTGGTGGTCAGGGACGGGGTGATTGTCGGGCAGGGTTTCACCCAGCCTCCGGGCTCGTCACACGCCGAGGTCGTGGCGCTGAGGCAGGCGGGAGAAAAGGCGCGGGGCGGACAGCTGTATGTCACCCTGGAGCCGTGCTGTTACCACGGGCGGGTGCCACCCTGCACCGGAGCGATTATCAACTCTGGGGTAAGTGAAGTCCACCTGGCGACGATTGACCCCAACCCCAGGGTTTCGGGGAAAGGGAAGGCGGAACTGGAAAGACAGGGCATCAAGACCGTTTTGGGTGAGCACGAGAGTGAGGCTAAGGAACTCATCGAAGCCTTTGCCAAGCACATCACCACCGGTATGCCTTTTGTCGTGGCTAAGTTTGCCATGAGTCTGGACGGTAAGATTGCCACCAGGACTGGCGACTCAAGATGGATTAGCGGTGAGGAGTCCCGGCGCTACGCCCACAACCTGCGCTTTGCCATAGATGCGGTCATGACCGGAGCTAACACAGTCATCGTGGACGACCCCCAGCTTACTGCCCGCTGCTGCGGGGGGCGAGGTGGTCCTACCAAAAGACAACCGCTCCGGGTTGTGGTTGATGGCAGGGGTCGCCTGCCACTTTCAGCTAAGGTATTTCAGGCGCCGGGTAAAACCTTGGTGGTCTGGGGTAAGAAAGCAACTGATGAGGAGAAAGCTGGTTATGCCGGGGTTGGTGCCGAGCTACTTGAGCTACCGGGAAGGGAGAGTCAGATTGACCTCAAGTCCCTGCTCAGGCTCATCGGGGAGCGCGGCATCACCAGCGTACTGGTAGAGGGTGGCGGAATTCTCTTGGGCTCACTTTTTGATGCCGGACTGGTGGATAAGGTAATTGCCTTTGTTGCCCCGGTGGTTATCGGGGGCAGTGAAGCCAAAACCGCCGTTGCCGGTGAGGGTAGCGCCAGAGTGGCTGACTGCCAGCGGCTGGAGAGGGTCAAAACTGAAGCATTTGGCGCCGACCTGATGATTAGCGGCTATGTAAGGGGACGGGCATGTTCACCGGCATAGTGGAGGAGGTGGGGCGGGTGTCACGGATTCAACCTGCCAAGCTGACCGTCTCTGCTGGGCATGTCCTTCAGGGCGTGTCTCTGGGTGACAGCGTCGCCGTTAACGGCGTTTGTCTGACCATCACCGATGTGACCAGTGATACTTTCTCTATTGACCTGATGCCCGAGACGCTGAGGCGTACCAATCTCGGCGCGCTAAAAGCCGGAGATGTGGTCAATCTGGAGCGGCCCCTGACGCTCTCGGGACGTCTGGGCGGACATCTTGTGCAGGGACATGTTGACGGCATGGCCAAGCTATCCGGCATCAGCCGTGAAGGGGAAGCACGTCTCATCACCCTTGAGGCGTCCCCTGATTTGATGCGCTACATCGTGGAGAAAGGGTTTGTCGCGGTTGACGGCATCAGTCTCACCGTAGCGGCAAGGGATGAGCACTCTTTTGAGGTCTCCATCGTTGATTACACCAGACAGCACACCAATATCGGGGGGCGTGAAGTGGGCGATACCGTCAATATTGAGGTTGATATCATCGGTAAGTACGTTGAGCAGTTTATGGTGCCTAAAGAAAGTTCTGGGGTGACCCTTGAGTTCTTGCGCGAGCATGGCTTTCTGGGGGCGCGCGGCTAGTTTTTCGGGAGATAGAGATGAGAAAGAAACTGGCTCTGGCTATGGTGTTTATCTGGTTAGTCCTGTCGCTGCCCTCCTGCCGTCCCACCGTCTCCAAAGCGGAGTATGATAAATTGAACAGTGAGCTTTCCGTGGCGAGGCTGGAGCTCATGACACTTCAACAAAAGCTGGACCTGGCAGACCTGAATACAAGCGAGGTGGCGGCTTACACTGCCTTTGTTGACCTCAGTTTGTATCCCTTCTATGAGGCGTATGGGGTAAAGAGCCGCTTTAACTTTGAGAATGAAGGTGCATGGCTTCAAAAACTGAAAGAAGGTACTCAGCTGATAAATGACAGCCAACTGACTGAATATATTGATAAGTTTAGTAACGGCGAGACAGCAACATTATTTTCGGGGATAGATTATGCTATAGGGTGCGTCAAGGAGAGGGTTGTGAATTAGAAATGCGCTACCTGATGACGAGGAGGCTGAGATGGCTTTAGCTACTGTCCCCGAAGCTATAGAGGAAATAAAGGCGGGCAGATTTATTTTCATTGTTGATGATGAGGATAGGGAGAACGAGGGCGACCTGGCGATAGCCGCGGAGAAGATTTCCCCGGAGGCGATTAACTTCATGGCGAAGCACGCCCGGGGTCTTATCTGTATGCCCATCACCGGCAAGCGCCTGGACGAGCTTAATATCCCCCTCATGGTTCAGGCGAACACCGCCAAGTTTTCAACCGCCTTCACCGTTTCCGTCGAAGCTAAAAACAAGGTCTCCACGGGCATCTCGGCGGCTGACCGTGCCAACACCGTGAAAGCCTTTGTTGACCCGGCGACCCGACCTGAAGACCTGATTCAGCCCGGGCACATGTTTCCGCTCCGGGCGAGGGACGGTGGGGTGCTGGTGAGGAGCGGTCACACCGAGGCTGTCGTTGACCTGGCGCGGCTGGCGGGGCTTTACCCGGCGGGGGTTATCTGCGAGATTATGAATGAGGATGGCACCATGGCCAGGCTGCCCCAGCTGGAGCTACTGGCAGAGAAGTGGGGCTTCAAGATTGTCGCCATCAAAGACATCATCGCCTACCGACTGAGGACAGAGAGGCTGGTGCGCCGGGTGGCTGAAGCCAAACTGCCTACGGTCTACGGGGACTTCACGGTCATCGCCTACAGGAGCGAGATGGACCCGGCGGAGCACGCCGCCTTGGTCATGGGCGATGTGGCTGACGGCAAGCCAGTTCTGGTTAGAGTGCACAGCGAGTGCGTCACTGGCGATGTTTTTGGCAGTCTCCGCTGTGATTGTGGGGAACAGGTGCCCCTTGCCATGAAGGCGATTGCCGAAGAAGGACGGGGGGTCTTCCTCTATATGAGGCAGGAGGGACGGGGCATCGGTTACCACAACAAGATTCGCGCTTACGCCCTTCAGGACAAAGGTATGGACACCGTTGAAGCCAATCTGTCGCTTGGCTTTGACGTTGACCTGAGGGACTACGGCATCGGTGCCCAGATACTGGTTGAACTTGGTATCAGGGAGATAAGGCTACTTACCAATAATCCGAAGAAGGTCATTGGGCTTGAAGGCTACGGGCTCAAGGTTATTGAGCAGATACCTATCATCGCTCTGCCCAACCGGTACAACCGCCGTTACCTTGAGACAAAGCAGAAGAAGATGGGACATATCTTGAAACTACCCGAGGCGAGTGACAACTAAGTTTGGAGGTACTCATGGAAGAGCAGTTTGAAGGCAAGTTACTGGGCAAAGGGCTTAAGTTTGGGATTGTGGTGGCTCGCTTCAATGAGTTTATCACCGGTAAACTCCTCAATGGGGCTAAGGACGCCCTTCTCCGGCACGGCGTTGAGTCGCGGGACATTCAGGTCACCTGGGTACCTGGCTCGTTTGAAATCCCCTTGATTGCCAAGAGGCTGGCGGAGACAAAACGCTATGACGCGATTATCTGTCTTGGCGCGGTGATTCGCGGCGGTACGCCGCACTTTGAGTATGTCGCCGCCGAGGTGAGCAAAGGGATTGCCAGCGTCAGCCTTGCCACGGGGCTACCGGTCATCTATGGGGTGCTGACAACGGACACCATAGAACAGGCGATTGAGCGGGCGGGAACAAAGATGGGCAACCGGGGCTTCGAAGCCGCCGTCGCCGCCATTGAGATGGCTAACCTGATTAAGAACATCGGCTAGGGTTTAGCTCGTCCTTGGGGGTGTGACTCTGTAAACGGTGTCGCCCCGTCTCACCCGGCCGCTGACCTTGATGCCTACCGAGGCGCCAGCTGCCGCCTGAGCGACATCCACGCGGTCAATCTGCATCGAGCTGACAGTAAGCTCCATATCGGTGGTGTTGCCCTTGATATGGATGGCATCACCCACCTTGAGGGAGTCGGTGAGGTCAATGCCGGCGACGACGGGCTTGGCGAAGAAATCGGACACCTTGCCAATCTGTACCTCAGGCATTCTGACACCTCCTATCAGGCTTAGGACTCTCAAACCAGTATAAAGCACTCACCGCATTTAGGCAACCGAGCTTTGACAGGGGGCGACTGCTAGTATATAATCAAGACCAACTCAGAAAGGGGAAACTTTGGCTCGAGACCGCAATCAGCGAGACCCGGCTCAGGCTGAGGCAGTTGACATAAACCAGCTCCGGCGACGCCTCGACATGCTTGACAGCCGGCTGGACAATATCGATTCCATGGTCAGCGCGGTGGTTGAGCGTGTCATGAACCAGGTTGTCACCCTTAACCTTATCTGCCCCCGCTGCGGTAAGGAAATCGAGGTCGGCGTCATCGGCACCAAGAAACCAACCGCGTAGTTACGGGCGGTTAGCTCAGTTGGTTAGAGCGCTGCGTTGACATCGCAGAGGTCAGTGGTTCGAGTCCTCTACCGCCCACCAAAGTGGACTCGAACAATCAGAGGGAAAAGAAATCTAGCTAAAGTAAATCTCAACGAATGTTTCAAGCGGGTAAGGCATGCGGTATGGCTCAGGCTTCACGGGCTTGGAATCAGCGTCAATCCAGAGAAACCCGGTTCAGCCTGACCATACCCAGCGGGTTTAGCTGGTAACCTCCAACATGTGGCTTGACCAGGTAATGGTTCCGTCCGAAGTGGAGGGGGAGGCAGGCAGCGTCCTGAACCAGCTTCTCTTCAGCCTCCCGATAGATGGAGAGGCTCTTGTCGCGCTCTTCTTCTAGGCTTGCCTGTTCTAAGAGACTCTCGATTTCGGGATTGCTGTAACGACCGTAGTTATAGTAGGCGCCGCTCCCGAAGAGGACATCCAGGAAGTTCTGGGGATGGGGGTAGTCCGCCACCCAGCCCATGTCAAAAATCTCATCCTTTTCCTCATCAGAGGCGTAAAGGAAGCGCTCCGTCTCGATCTGTCTCACCTTCACCTCGACTCCAAGGTTCTGACGCCACTCGACGATGATTGCCTCCAGGTCTCCGGAGAGTATGCCTGCATAGCCTGAGGTGGTAACGGTGATGGGTGGGAGATGGGAGACGTCACCGTATTTTGATTGGGCAATTAGTGCCTTCGCCTTAGCCGCATCAAAGCCAAGCCCCTTTAGATTCGGATTAAATCCCGGCAGGCCCGGTGGAAGAATGCCCGCTGCCGGCTCGACCGTGTCATGGTAGACGAGTGAGGCGAGTTTCGCCTTGTCAATCGCCATAGAGAAGGCACGCCTTATATCAGCGTCATCAAAGGGGGGCTTGGTGACGTTGAAGCCCAGATAGTAGAAGCTGAGTTCGGGCGCGACCTTGAGCTCTTTCAAGAAAGGGCCCGTTTTGTCGGTAGCCTTGTATATATAGGGTGCGTAAACCGGCGCCGCATCTACAGCGCCTGTCTCATAGAGGTCAATGGGTACACCCGTGTAGAGCTGGAAGACCACCGCGTCAACTTTAGCCATCTCACCGTAATAGAGGCTGTTCTTGATGAGGGTGAGGGACTCTCGTTCCTGCCACTCCTTTAGCTTGAAGGGACCGGTGCCGTTGGGGTGACGCCACCACTCCCCGCTACTATCCACGTTGGCCTTGTCCATTACCCACGCCGCGGGGTGGGTAAGCTTGGACAGAAAGTAGGCTTTGGGGGCGTCTATGGTTACCTCAAGTACGAAATCGGAAACGACTCTGGCTCCAGCGAGTTCCCTCGCCTTACCTGAGAGCATTTCCTTGACGCCGACGATGTCGCCGAGGTAGGTGACAGCCGTGGTAGAACCAGTATCCGGGTCACAGGTACGCTCCCAGGAGTACTTGAAGTCCCCGGCGGTCACCTGGCTGCCGTCGTGGAACTTGGCGTTTTTTCTCAGGCTGAAGGTGTAGGTCTTGCCGTCATCGCTCATCCGCCAGGACTCGGCGATATCGGCCACCGGCTCCATCTCATCGCCGGTTCGCATCAGCCCGCTGAATATCTGGCTGACGTACTGGTTGGAGCGGGCATCGCCACTCAGGGCCGGGTCAAGGGTGATAGGGTCTTCGCCCGCCAGATTAAGGGTTTTCCCGGAAGGCGCTGAAATCAGCTCGCAGCCCGGAATCAGCAGGCTAAAAACCAGAATCGGGGTTAAAAAAATGTGAGAGATTTTTCTCATGCGAATCTAGTTCCTGCTGAACGCATACTTTCCTATCCCGAGGGCAAGGGGAGGGACAAAGCCCGATTTGGCGCTTGAGTCGAATCGCGGGCGGTAAGCCACTTTGCCCGTCGGCTCCGGTGTCTTGAGAGTCTCCTGCCAGATGGTATTGAGCCCGTCCATGTCAAAGCCATAGACCTCCATAAAGGCGGCATCATAGCTGGTACCCTCTCTGAACTTGAGAAGGAGCTTAAACATCTTGTCGCTACCGTAGCGGCTAATCAGGAACTCAACCAGCTCACGGCTCTCGGCGTAGGAGAGGTAAGCCCGGGAGCTCAGAGCGGAAAAGGGACTGGCAAGACTCCGGACTGAGATAACACTGTTTTCTTTAATGGCTTGAGTAAGAAATTGGGCCAGCGCCGGGTCAAACTCCCCCTCGTTATACACCGCCAGTCCTTCGTTGAGCCAGACGGGTAAGCCGGAGTAGGGGTTGAACGTAATCTGCCCGATGATGAGGTGGGTAAGCTCATGCACCACTGCCCTCTTTCCCCATTCCAACTCGTTTAGAGGAATGCCTATGGTGATAACATCGAAGCGAGCGAAGTGCACTCCCCCCGTCCACTCTTGAGGATTAATCATCGACTCCAGTAAATCCCTCGGGCTGGCATAGATAAAGAGCCTGACCGGCTTGGCCGGGGTCACGCCGGTATCCCGGCTCAAGCGGGCGAGACCGTCCTGTGCCGACGCCATGATGGTCTGGGCAAAGGAGCTACCCCCTTCGTACCAGTAGATGGTAACCTGCCCCTCGGTGAGCTCCTGCCAGGGGTAGCCTTGGTCGGTAAACTCTATCTGGGCACTCGGTGTGACAAGCTCACCGCCGCTCTCATCTCTGACCCTCCACCAGTAGTCAACCCAGGTGCCGGGGGGAAGCCCATTGATTCTGACCATCTCTAGAGGCCAGCTTACTGCCACCCTCCGCGCCGGCTTAAAGTTGACATAACCCTCGCTGACGACCGTGGTGAAGCCCTCCATGCGCACAATGTAGTTCAGACGGATGTCGGTGATATTTGATTCGCCCTCTACCGACAGGTTGAAAGTGAGTCTCTGGGGGAACTCTACTTCGGCCGAGCTGTCAAGGACTCTGAGCGCGCTTTCTGCCTGAACAGGTGCCGGGCTGAGCACCAGAAGCATAATCGCGGCGAGAAGGACTCTGGTCTTTTTAAGCATACCTGCCCATATTATACCTGAGATAGCTGTCAATGAAAGCGTCCAGCTCACCGTCAAGCACACTGTCGGTATCTGACGTCTCGAAACTGGTGCGGTGGTCTTTTACCAGCTTGTAAGGGTGCAGTATGTAGCTTCTAATCTGGCTACCCCACTCGGCACTCAGCCGTTCCCCCTTGAGCTTTGCCCTCGCCGCCTCCTGTTCCGCCAGCCTTACCTTAAGCAACCGGGCTCGCAGAATCTTCATGGCGGTCTCCTTGTTCTGCAGCTGGGAGCGCTCGTTCTGACAGCTCACTGTGAGCCCAGTGGGGAGGTGTGTGATTCTCACCGCAGTCGAGGTCTTCTGCATGTGCTGTCCGCCTGGGCCGCTGGAACGGAAGACCTCAATTTTTAAATCCTCCGGCGCGAGCTGGACCTCTGAGTCCGACTTGACCGCCGGCATCGCCTCGACCAGGGCAAAGGAGGTATGCCTCCCGTGGTCGGCATCGAATGGGGAGAGACGCACCAGGCGGTGTACCCCGTGCTCTGACCTGAGGTAACCATAGGCATACCGCCCGCTTACCGAGATAGTAACGCTCTTGAGTCCGGCTTCTTCCCCGGGAGACCTGTCCAACACCTCGGTCGGGTAGCCGCGCCGCTCGGCGTAACGCAGGTACATGCGTAGCAGCATCTCTGCCCAGTCCTGGGACTCGGTGCCGCCGGCGCCGGCGTGTATGGTCAGGATAGCATCTTCGGCGTCGTACCGACCGGCGAGTGATAGCTCAAACTCCTTCTGGCTCAACCTGTCGCCAAGGTCGCCAAGTTCGGTCTTAAGTTCTTCCCGAAGAGAACTGTCTTCTGCTGAAAGGGCGATGAGCTCCCTCAGGTCTTTTACCTGCTTCTCCAGCTCCCGCCACTCACGCACCTTCTTCTGGAGCTCGGTCAGCCGGAGCATTACCCCGCGTGCCCTTGACGCATCCTGCCATAAATCGGGCGCCTGAGAGGCTTTTTCCAGGTCTTTTAGCTCAGCCTCATTTGCGGCGATGTCAAAGACGCTCCAGGGCAGCGGCGATTCTTAGTTCAAGCTCCCTCAGTTTGTCCCCTAAGTCCTGCATCTAAAGCCCCTTTATATCATTCTAAGATTGCTGGTAGAGAACGGCTTCTCTGAGCTTTCCACCCGCCGCCAGATGGGCAAGGCGCGTCGGTTCGGGAAGTCTCAGCCCGCAGCAGCACCTGAGTACCCATCGGGTAGCAGATTCAAGTTTTATCTTGTGTCCCACGGAAACGAACAAGGGCTTCACCCCGGTCCGGCTCCGGAGCACCGTCCCGATGACCTCACCCCGGTCAAGTAGCGGGGTGAAGCTCCCGGCGGATTCCGGAGGCACTTCGTATTCGCCGCAGAGCCAGGACTTGGCACAACCGATGGTCGGCAGATTGAGCAAAAGCCCCAGGTGGCTGGCGATGCCGAGTCGCCTCGGGTGAGCAAGTCCCTGTCCGTCAACCATGACCAGGTCAGGACTTTTGGTAAGCCTTTCGAACGCCTTGAGCACCAGGGGCGCCTCACGGAACGACAGAAAACCGGGAACGTAGGGGAAATTGATTTCTCCCCGAAACAGCACCGTCTCCACCGGCTTTAGCTCAGGGTAGCTCAGGACGACCACCGC
>JAZDNC010000002.1:0-17488 GCA_043800335.1 Chloroflexota bacterium | reverse complement strand
GCAGGGTAGATTATTCCTGTCGTTGCGAGGAGACCCGGCAGAGTCGGGACGACGTGGCAATCTCCGGGACGTCTGTCCTTCTATTAGTACATCAAAATATGGACTAGAGGTCCGCGTCCAATAGTGATACAGTGTTTGAACTTATGCGTAGATATTAGTTTTTCTGTCCTGGAAGTTGATAAAGGGTTATACTGTTGGTGATGTCTAATATCAATCTTGTCATCAGGAACGAAAAGGAAAAAGATTACAGAGATGTTGAGCAACTGATACGCGAAGCATTTTGGAATCTCTATGTTCCGGGATGTAACGAACATTTTGTTCTGCACAATCTCAGAAACAGCAACGATTTTATTCCGGAACTTGACTTTGTTGCTGAAAAAGAAGCCCAGATTGTAGGGCAGATTGTTTACAGCCGGGGGATTATTAAATACAAACAGGGAGAGAAAAAGGAAATTATCAGCTTTGGGCCTGTAAGCGTACTGCCTGCGTTTCAAAAACGGGGCGTAGGTAGCGCACTGATTATTCATACAATTAATCTTGCACGGGACATGGGGTATCCAGCGATTTGCATCTATGGAGACCCAAGATATTATGGCCGTTTCGGTTTTAGATGTGCTGAAAGATACGACATCAAGACCGCCGACGATAAATTTGCAGTTGCCTTGCTGGCACTGGAGCTGAAGCAGGGTGTGTTAAACAATATGCCGGGAAAATTTATTGAGAGTGCTGCTTTCGCGGTCGATGAGAATGAATTTACACAATATGACGCCGAGTTTCCTTTTAAGGAAAAAACCGAAATGGACTCACAGCGGGAATTCAGGCTTTTAGCAAGCCTTAGATACTGAGCACCATCTAAACCTTGTTACTATCAAGGAAAGCTACTCGCCTTCTCCTATCCCACTTGTTGTAATAGGCAGAGCAGAAACTTGCTGACCTAAAACAGTGGATGGAGCTAGAGAGACACCGACAATAGCTCTCATAAGTCCTTGGTCAGTGGTTTCGAGGCAATAGATGTCATCCCCGTCGGGGCGAATGTGATGCCTTCTTGGCGAATGTATTTAATCAAATCTGAAGCTATGCACCAACGCACAAACATCAGGATGACTGCTTTTAGGTATCAACTGTTATTTTGAAGCTAAAAGGTATAGGTGTATTGTGTTCAAGTCTTTTGAGTGATTGAGAAGCTCCGCTCTCTATTTCGGCTCTCTTACAAGGGCTATCTCGGTATTCTCCTGACGGCGCTCCCGATGCGGGCGAGGGCTTCTTTGATATTCCCGGCTGAGGTGGCGTAAGAGAGCCTGAGGTAGCCCTCGCCGTACCTGCCGAAGGCGCTACCCGATAGCGCGGCGACCCCCGCCTCGTTCAAAAGAAAGTCAGCCAGCTTGTCCGAGCTTAGCCCCAGCTTTTTCACGTTAGGGAAGACATAGAAGGCACCCCTGGGGGAAAGACAGCTTATCCCGGGAATCCCGTTCAGCCCGGAGACGATGAGGTTGCGCCGTCTCCTGAACTCGTTTACCATCACCGGAACACTATCCTGCGGTCCGGTGAGCGCGGCTATCCCGGCGTGCTGGATGAATGCCGGGGTGCAGGAGACGCTATTCACGATGAGCTTTACCACCGGCTCAACCAGCTCCTGGGGCATAACCGCGTAGCCCAGTCTCCAGCCGGTCATGGCGTAGGTCTTGGAGAAGCCGTTTAGAAGAATTGTCCTGTCCAGCATCCCGGGGAGGCTGGCGATTGAGAAGGGTTTGCCTTCATAGATGATGCGGTCGTAGACCTCATCAGAGAAGATGGTGATATTGTGTTTTTCTGCCAGTTCGGCGATGGCGCAGACATCTTGCTCGGTGAGACTGCCGCCGGTGGGGTTGTGGGGTGAGTTAAGGATGATGAGACGGGTGCGGGGGGTAATCTTGGCTGCCAGCTCCCGAACGTCAAAGGAGAAGCCCAACTCTTCGCGGAGGGGAATGGGCACGGCTCTGGCGCCGGTGAACTTTATCATTGACTCATAAATGGGGAAGCCCGGGTCGGGGTAGATGGCTTCGTCACCCCGCTGGAGGAGCGCCATTATGGAGTAGAACATGATGGGCTTCGCCCCGGGGGTAACCACCACGCGCCCCGGGTCAACCGGGACGCCCCGGGTACGGCTCATCTCCCGGGCGATGGCTTCGCGGAGGGGAATTATGCCCTGGGCGTTGACATAGTGGGTCATGCCCCGCCTGAGTCCCTCGCCTGCCGCCTCGGAGATGTGTTTCGGGGTGTCAAAATCGGGTTCGCCAATCTCAAGATGGACTACACTCTTGCCTTTGGCTTCGAGCGCCTGAGCCTGAGCCAGCACCTTGAAGGCAGACTCGCTACCCAGTCTGGACATCTTTTCTGATAGCTTCATGGCACGCCTCACAATCGTCTATTTATCGCCGACCATTTTAGCAGTAAGATAGAGGGTGCGCAATCAATGGAGGTAGGGTATCGTCTGCTTTTTATCATGCCGGAGGGATACGGATTGCTTCGCCTTCGGCTCGCAATGACAGCTAGAGATTGGCCTGGATTTTATGTCACGGATTGAGCAGGCAAGTTACGTATGAGAGAGAAGATAGTTCTTTCCTGGAGCAGTGGCAAAGATAGCGCCATGGCGCTCTATGAGCTTCAGAGGGCCGGTGGCTACGAGGTGGTGAGCCTCCTCACCGTGCTTACTGAAGACTATGACCGGGTGTCCATGCACGGGGTAAGGCGCACTCTCCTTGAGCGCCAGGCAGAAGAACTGGGTCTGCCTCTGGAGGAAGTCTTTATCTCGAAGGGTGCCGCGAATGAAGAATATGAACGTAAGATTGAATCGGCGCTAATCAAGTTCAAAAATATGGGCGTGAGCTCGGTCGTCTTCGGTGACATCTTTCTTCAGGACATCAGGAAATACCGCGAAGACAATCTGGCAAGGGTCGGCATGAAAGCTATCTTCCCCAACTGGGGCAGAGACACCGGCGGGCTGGTTCGGGAGTCTATCAGGCTGGGCTTCAAGGCGGTAATCACCTGCGTTGACACCAGGGTGCTGGGCAGGAGGTTTGCCGGCAGACTCATTGATGGCGCTTTCCTCGCCGAAATACCGGAGGGTATTGACCCCGCCGGCGAGAACGGCGAGTACCACTCCTTTGTCTTTGCCGGACCAGTGTTCAGAAACGAGGTGCCCATAGCTATCGGTGAGTGTGTCCTGAGAGACCAGCGGTTCTACTTCTGCGACCTTCTTCCGGTGTAGGGCTTGTATTGAATAACCAGCAAACGGAATCGGGGCAACTCTGGGGCGGGCTTCCAGCGCATACAAATCGCTTTTACGGCTCTTATGTTCCATACACCTTGCCACTGCGCTAATTCTCGTTCTAACCAGGCTGAGTCTGACGAGTGCCCTGCTCATTTAAATCCATTTCCGCTCGCCCCCGTATCGGGTACGGATTCACCCTGAACGGGCCTCTCCGTGAACGGGGCAGCCTGGAGCTTGTCGAAGGGTGAGGAGAAAGGCTTCAGCACTAGACCTGAGCTAAGTGAATCATGTGTTATAATGCGAGTATAGCCTTGAATAGTATCGTGAACTAACTTAGTCCACTACGTGGCGTTATACATGGTGAATTGCTCCATTCGTATCAAGCCGGCACAGGAGGTCATGAGGTGAAGAAGCTAATCAGCGGGATTATAGCTTTAGTGCTGCTACTAGTTCTGGTTGCCTGCGGCGGAGGGACTGCACCCGTACCCACGATGACGCAGCCGGACATGGTCGGGTCGGCGCCGGGAGGAGTCGTCCCCCCTCGGGCGACCCAGCCGGCACTAACAACGCAGGCACCCAAGCCTGTATCTCCCGGTGCTGAATCACCGACTATTTCTACCGACCGCATGATTGTGCGCACCGGGGACATGTCTCTGGTGGTTGAGGATATACTTGTTGCCGTGGATGCCATCACCAATCTCGCCGAGAGCTATAAGGGCTATGTGGTGAACTCCCAGACCTGGCGTGAGGGAGAAAGACTGATGGGTGCCATCACCATCCGCGTGCCCGCCGCAGACTTCGACGTTGTGGTTCGCTCACTCAGCGACCTTGCCGTCGAGGTAAGGAGCCAGAGCACGACCAGTCAGGACGTCACCGAAGAGTATGTTGACCTCGCTTCCAAGCTCTCTAACCTTGAGGCGGCTGAGCAACAGCTGCTCAAAATCCTGGAAAAAGCGGAGACGGTTGAAGACATCCTCGCCGTTCAGGCTGAGCTTACCCGGACGCGCGGGGAGATTGAGCAGACCAAGGGGCGCATGCAGTATCTGGAGCGGACCTCCGAGACCTCACTGATTCAGGTGAGCTTGGAGCAGGCGAAGCTTGATGCCGACTTCAATGCTTTCAACGCCGTGGTCGAGGCAAGACAGGCAGTCCAGTTCATGAGCAAGGTCGCTGGTGGTTTCGCCCCCTACAGCTACGAGTGGAATTTCGGCGACGGCTCGACCAGCACCCTCGCCGCGCCGACCCATGTGTACCGCTCATCCGGCAATTATACGGTTACCCTCAAGGTGACCGACGATAAGGGCAATACAGACACGGTGACCAGAAAGGACTATATCCAGGTTCTCCCCGGCTGGAACGTCCCCAATATCGTAAGGAGCGCCCGGGATAGCTTGGTTGCTTTTGGGCAGGGGCTGGCGGAGGTCCTGATTCGCCTCGTCATCTGGAGTCCTGTCTGGCTTGGCATCGGGGTACTTATCTACTGGCTGTGGCGCCGTGCGCGGGGCAAGTTCAAGTCTTGGTTTGGGGGGCAATAAAGAGCGTTTCGCTTTGTTACGCCATTGCGAGGAGCGGGGCGACGTGGCAATCTCCCCTCTGTCATTGTCTGGCTTGACCCGTGAGTCCAGCCCTTATCCTGGTGCACAGTTTTGGATTCCCGCTTCCGCAGGAATGACAATGAGAGAGTTGGATATGGAAGGTGGCCTTGACTAACCCTTCTCCTCCCCGCACCTGACCATCATGAGCTTGCCCTTACCCGACCGGGCGATGCCCTTCACGAACTCGTCAAAGGTCTTCTTTTCTTCAGTAAGGTAGATGACCGAGAGCCGGATGCCCTTTGCCGCGGCGCGTCTCGTTTCAACCAGGGCGGACTCCTGCGAGACGTCGCCCTTCGTTTTTTCTTTGAGCTGGGAAAAAGCCTTCTCCGAGACGGCATTCGGCTCGCCATCAGTGATGAGGACGATGTGCTTTCGATTGTGGTTCGCCTCGCGTATGAGGAGGTCGGTGGCAACCTTGATGCCATCCCCGATATTCGTCGCCCCGAGGGCATGGAGTGCCACGATGTAGTCGTTCACAAGAGCCATGCTCTCATCAGTCAAAGGGAGTGTCGTCTGCCCCAGGTCCTGAAAAGCCACCACGCCGACCCTGTCGCCGTTATCAACCGCCGTCCGGGCGAGGAGAGCGGTCGCCACCCGGGCGAAGATTAGCTTCTGTTTCTCCGCCATTGAGCCACTGGTGTCAATACAGAAGACGATGTCGGACTGGGGCTTACGCTGGCTCTTCAGGTGCACCCTGAGGTCGTTCTGGTTTACCCGGGTTAGGCTCTTCCCCTGTCGCGCGACCTCTTTCATGGTGTGGCGGGGCGAGATGTCGCGGAAGACGTCACCCTGGGTATAACGGCGAATGAGTTGGCTCCGCTCCCGGATTTTGCCCCGGCTGGTGGCGATAGTGGCTTCCAGCCCGGCGAGGCGCCGGTCTCTGAGCTCCTGGTACTCCAGAAGGAAGCGCAGGGCTTCACCGCTCAGGCTGCGGTCGCCACCCCCGGGCGGGACTTTGAGCATGCCCCGCTTCTCCAGGTCATCAATCGCTGCTTTCAGCTGATAGTAGTCCTTTTTCCATTCGCCCAGACTCTTACCGTCTCCTAGCATCTCATAGTAGGTGTGCATCCTGAGGAAGTTGATGTCCCTGCCCCACTCCTTCTCCCACCCGGAGTCAATGGCTCCCATGAAGTCGGTGATGAGGTCGGCGATGTCTTTCGAGGAGAGCTTAAGAGTAGACTCCTTATCCCTGGGAAGCATGGCTTCGAGACGCCTTTTTTCCATCTCGTATTTTTCGCGGGTGATGCTCCCTTCCAGGAACATGCGCTCAAGGTTTGCCATGAGCCTAGCCACTGATTTCTGAGTGAGCACGTAGAGGTCCTGCTCTTTCTTCTTGATGAGTCCTTTGGCTTCAAGAAGTTTCAGCAGCTTCTCGTTCTCCAGCTTCTCCTGTTTGAGACGCTCCAGAGCCTGGTTGATTTCCTCAGCGGAGAGCCACTCTCCCTTTGCCGAGGGGACGAGCTGGACGATGCGACGGTAGAAATGGATGTCATAGAGAGTCTCTTTCACGATATCGCCGATGACCGCCACCTTTGATTTGCGCAGTCCGGGCTTGAGCTGGATGCGGTAGGGCATGGTGATGAGCACCGCCTTCTCCAGTGTGCCCCGTTTGAGCCCGTGGAGCTGGGCGAGTCCCAAGAACACCTCTCTCGTGGCGATGGTGCCGCGCACACTCACCCCGCGCTGGATTTCGGGGTGGGCTCGGGTCGCCCGACCAATCTCCGAGATAAGCCGGTCTGCCCTAGCCAGGGTAAGCGCACTGTTTTGTTTTTTCAGAGACATCTGGCTAAGGGCGTCGGCGAAGACCTCCTGGGTGAGGGAGACCTCGGCGCTGTATTCACCGGCGAGCTCGTTCAGCTTTTGGGTATAATGCCCCAGCATAAAGACAGGACCGGTGACACTGGCTCGGGGCGAAATGTAAATGTCTTCCCGGATTCCCTCTCCCAGAAACTCCAGACTCTCCTTGAGTCCGAGGTAGTGCTTCAGGTCAACCAGAACGAGGAGCTTTGCCTCTTGCTTTGTCTCATTCAGAAAATTGACTAAATCTATAATCCGGCTGGCGCAGTAGCGGGATTCAAGCTCCCACTTCCGGCTCATCGACTCGCTCACCGAATACTTCAGCGGCGAGCAGAGTGCTTGGGTTCTGGCGTCAATATCCTCCCCGGAGGTCATGCCCTTAAGGCTCTCGTCAAACTCATGGTAGGTCATTTCAAGGTTCAGTCCGGACATCTCCTCGTCCTGGCGCTCCACGTCGGCTGTCTTGAGGACGCTGTCTCCGGGACGGCGGGGGAAACCCACTGGGATGAGCGGAATCTTATCGAGCCAGCACCTGAGTGTGGCGGTTTCTGCCGTGCTTCCGGGATAGAGCTTCTCTAAGGCGAAGGGTTGGTGGCTGTCTCTGAAGCCGAGTTCGCAGTAAGCGGCGACTCCGACCGCCGCGGGAACGCTGAAGGCATAGGCAAGGCTCGTCCGGAGTTCCAGCGGACTCACGTCCAGAGCAACGACATCGGGCTTTACCTCGCTCATGAGTTTCTCAAGATAGACCCTTACGTTGCGGCCGAAAGGGGGCAGTCCGACCAGTATCGGGTTTGCTCTTGCTGGAAGCTGTAACCTGGACTCTTTGCCTTCAAGCCACGTGACGATGAACTCAGCCAGTCGGAGGTCAGTTTTCTCGAGCAGGCTTATCGCTCCGGGTAGCTCAGCACCTTCCAGCGAAGCAAGGCTGGCAAACGGGGCTTTACCCAGTGCCTTTCTGAGTACGGGGATGACGGTAGAGGCGTCGCCCCCGCTCAGGACAGCATTTCTAAGGTCTTCGGGGGTGATTCCGCTCAGAACTGGCTTTTCTCTTAGCTCTATCATAAAGGTAGATTACCGGGGCAGCCGGACTTCTCCACAGTGCTCTGAGTTGCCTGGGTGCCCCACTTCTGGTCATAGAGTTTCTTGAGCTTCTTCAGGTGGGACTGGAAGGGCACCGTCTGGATGCTGTCAGTTGTCATGTAGACAGCGTCTTCCCGGTTGTCGCTGTAATAGCCGGGGCGGATGTCCCTCTCGATGAAGCCGTACTTCAGGTAGAGGCTCTGGGCGGCGAGATTGGAGATGCGGGCTTCAAGGGCAATGAAATCGGCTTTGAGCTCAGTTGCCATGTCAATTATCCTGATTAACATGAGCTCCCCGATGCCGCGGCGACGGTAGGCTTCCCTCACCGCGATGCTCATGACGTGGGCTTCCCCTGCCGCAATCCAGAAGCCGGCGAAGCCGACAATCTTATCTTGTTTTGAATCGTCGGCGTTATGACTGAACAGTCCCCTGACCTTTGCGGTAAGTCGCCGGAGACTATTTTCCTCGCTGGGATTTGAATCGAGTGCATCGTTAGTGGTGCTTGTGTCACAGGCGACGATGAAATGGGCGAGCCGGTTATCCAGCTCACGCTCGTAGTTGGTATAGGGCAGCCAGCCCGGGAAAGCCTCCCGGTCAATGGCGCTGACCTGGGGCACATCCTCTTTGCGCATGAGTCGCACCAGATAAGCCAAATCTGAAGTCCTCAACTCAAACTTTGAAGCTTAATTTTAACACAGTTTTAGGCGAAGTGTCATTTTCGGGTAGATTCGGGAAGTTCGCTTTTTTTCACGCAGGGTGACGGACTCGTCGCTTCACTCACAACGGCATTCGACTCGACCGATTTTACGCAAGGCATTGGTACTGAGGTATATACATCGGTGAGATTTGAAAGTGCTCCCTCTCTGGAATATACTATCTCCGGGCTTGAGATAGTTTTAGAGGCTATCTTTTCCCTGTCCGCATCGTTATACAGGGTGTGAGCAGGACAGCAAGCTACTTAATTCTGGAGAGTTGTCAATTGCAATCTGAGGAAAGCCTGGTAGCGCAGGCGAAGCGCGGCGACGAGGCGGCTTTCAGCGGGCTCTACGAGGCGAACTTTGATAAGATTTACCGCTACATTGCGCTTAAGATAGGAGATAAGATTGAAGCCGAGGACCTGACCCAGCAGGTCTTCCTGAATGCGCTTAAGTCAATCTCTTCCTTCAAGTGGCAGGGGGCACCCTTCTCCGCCTGGCTCTTCCGCATCGCCCATAACCAGGTAGTTGACTACCTGAGAAAGAGAAGTCGCTCGCCGACGGTTCCCCTTGATGAGCGCACCCCGGAGGTAGGGAGCGGTGACCCGCAGGCGCTGACCGAGATAAGCTTCAGTATGGAACAGGTGAATCTGGCGACAAAGAAGCTTACCCGGCTCCAGAGCGAGGTAATAAGCCTCAGGTTTGCCGGCGGGCTTTCCACCGCTGAGGTGGCAAGAATTCTGGGTAAGCGAGAGGGTGCTATTAAAGCTCTCCAGCACAGTGCCGTTATCGCCCTGCGTAAGGCACTTGGGGTTGATTTAGATGAAAAAAGATAGATACGGTGAGGAACTGAATAATATTCTCGACGCATGCCTGGAAAGGATTATCCGGGGGGAGACAATTGAAGCGTGCCTGCGGGACTATCCCGCCTTTTCGGCTGAGCTCGAACCGCTCCTCCGAACGGCTCTTGCAGTAAGAAGCACCGTTTCAGTAGAGCTGCGTTCCGAGTTCAGAGCGAGAGCCCGCTACGAGTTCCAGTCGGCGCTAAGGGGAACCCTGAGCCACAAGCAAGCCTCATTCTGGGGCTGGCTACCCCGCTGGGGAGTGGTGTTCTCCCTGATTCTAGCCGTCACCATGATGGGGGGGGGTACGGTCGCCGCGGCGTCTTACAGCATGCCTGATAGCCCGCTCTACCCGGTAAAGCTGGCTACCGAAGAGGTTCGGCTTATGCTCCCGGCTTCAAATGTGACCAAGGCGGAGCTCTGTGTCGAACTCATGGAACGGCGGGTGAATGAGATAGTCTATCTGGCGAACCGGGGCGACCACCGTGAGCTGGCCGACCTGACCGAGCGCCTGGACCGGCGTTTTATCAAGCTGGCGGTATTGACCCAGGGATTAGGATTAACCGAGGATGCAGAGAATTCTCCCGCGCAAGAGGAGGCACCCGCGCTCAGGAGCGCCGGTACGCCGACAGAAACACCTTCTCTGGTTGCACCCTCAGCCCCGCCTCAAGCAGCTCCTGCCAGCGACGCTCTCAAGGCGACAGCGAGCATGAAAGCGACCCTCCGCCCGGAGATTGGAAAACTTAAGACGAAACTGAGTAAATATGCGGTTAGCCACCCCGCTCAGCTAGAGAAGGCTCTGGAGAAAGCGCCGGAGTCGGTACGTGCCGACATTATGGAGGCAATTAGAGTGACCAATTCCGGCTACGAGAGAGCCCTCAAGTGTTTAAAGTAAGTCGGGACATCTGGAACAGCTGTTTCTCACATGTTATGCTCATTGAATCCAACCTAGTCGTGGTAGAGTGGAATTATCCCAACTGAAGCTCTGTCAATAATTAATAACTAACCATTTAGCTGGGACTTCGTTATCCTATTTAGGAAATATTTCACAGAAAGAGTGCGGATATGAAAAGAAAGTGGCTACTGGCACTGACCCTGGTGCTGCTACTGGCAGTGGGCGTCGTCGGCTGTGCCACGGCGACACCTTCCAATCTCAGGGTCAATCTTAACCAGCCTGAAGGAATCCAGGTCACCGGCACGGGCAAGGTAACGCTCGTTCCGGACATCGCCGTGCTCAGTCTGGGTGTCTCCGCCCAGGCGGCGAGTGTGGCGGAAGCCCAGTCCCAGGCGGTAGTGGCTATGGATAAGGTAATGACAGCGCTGGGTGAAGGTGGCGTCGCCACCAAGGACATCCAGACCCAGCAGTACTCTATCCAGCCGGTGACCCGCTGGGATGACAAGACCAGCCAAGAAATCATCCTCGGCTACCGGGTGACCAATATGATGGTCGCCAAGCTGAGAGACGTGGCGAAAGCCGGGACGGTGATTGACACTGTGGCTGGGGCGGGGGGCGACCTGGTCAGGATTAGCGGTATTGATTTTACCGTGGATAAGCCAGAGACTTATTACACGGAGGCGAGAAGCAAGGCGATGACAGACGCCAAGAACAGAGCCGGGGAACTGGCAAATCTGAGTGGAGTGAAGCTGGGGAAGCCCACCTACATCGCCGAGAGCGGTGGCTATATCCCGAGACCGCTTCCTGTCTATGATATCAGTAAGGGCGTGGCTGCGACGACACCCATCAGCCCGGGCGAGATGGAACTCAGCCTCTCAGTGCAGGTGAACTACGCTATTTTGAACTAGATTTGAATTTTGGCAGTAATCTCTAGCTAAGGAGGTAAGAATATGTCAGGGAAACTAAAGATTCTACTGGTGGCACTGGCGGCGCTGATTCTGGTCGGGGCGATTGCAGTGCCCATCGCGGCGGAGGATACACCCACGCCGACCCCTACCGCTTCTAGTGTGGACTTTCTGGAAAGAGTTGCCCAGAAGCTGGGCACAACCAAGGATACGCTGGTTACCGCCATGAAAGAGGCGAAAGAAGAGATTAAGGCGCTCGACCCTAAACCGGAGCCGCCTACCCTCTGGGACACCTTCGTGGAGAAGGTTGCCGGTAAGCTGGGCAAGACCAAGGATGAGCTGGTAACCGCCTTCCAGCAGACGGCGGTAGAGCTCCGGGAAGAGGCACTTACCAAGTCACTGGAGAAGGCGGTTGCAAAAGGGCTAATCACCCCCGATGAAGCCGAGGATATCAAGACCTGGTACGCGAGCCGACCGGCGGCGGTGGATAAGCTGCTCAATATCCGCGGGCTATTTAAGTGCTGGCGTTTCCAGGCTAAGCTCGGGAACGGCTTAAGGCAGAGGGTTAATACCCCGGCTCCCCAGAGCTACTTTCGCGGTTTCCAATCAGTTCGCGACACACCCGTCTATTAGTTTGACCTCGCTTCCAAGCGTCAGGGAGAGGGGAATCTGAAAAAGACTCCCCTCTCCATTTATTGAGTGCTCCGCTCGCATGACAATCCAGCTTCAACTGGTTTTGGGGCGAAAGCGTTCCCACTCGCTAAAGATGCAGCCGCAGTAGCTCTGGCGGTAAAGGTCAAGGGGCTTGGTCAGGTGACGGCTCTCCGAGTAGCGCTTTCTCAGGTCGGCGTAGAGGAAGCTGACGCCCTTTTCGCCGGCGATGAGTTCGCCTGTAATTTTGATTAGTTCGTGTTTCTGCTGAGGGCTGATGAGTAGGGTAGTGGTGAAGGCATCAAAGCCCTCCGCCCGAGCCGTCTCAGCGGTCTTATCCAGTCTCATCTTAAAACAGTGCTGACAGCGTTCTTCCCAGTTACCGGCAATCCGCTTGAGGAACTCCGGCATTTCATAGCCGGGAAGGGTAATGAGGGGTAGCTCCATCTTTTCGGCGAGCGTAACTACGGCTTTGCGGCGGGCTTCGTGCTCAAGGAAGGGATGGATATTCGGGTTGTACCAGAGACCGGTCACCCCATAGCCCTCACTGCGGAAGTGGGTGACCGTGTAGGCGGCGCAGTGGGCACAGCAGAGGTGGATAAGAAGCCTACCTGCCATGGCTAGTCCCGGTTCTGCCACAGGGTCGGCTGTGCTTTTTCTCGGTTGTCGACTATCCCAAGGTGCTTGTAGGCGAGGTGGGTAGCGAGCCTGCCCCGGGGCGTCCTCTCCAGAAAACCAAGCTGCAAGAGGTAAGGCTCGTAGATGTCCATGATGGTGTCCGGCTCCTCGCTGATTGAGGCGGCGATGGTCTCAAGCCCAACCGGACCCCCGCCGAACTTTTCAATGATTGTCCTGAGTAGCTGGTGGTCGGTAGTATCCAGCCCGATGGTATCTATCCCGAGGCGGACGAGCGCCTGGCTGACCACCGTCTCGGTGACGACGCCGTCCGCCATGACTTGGGCGTAGTCCCTCACCTGCTTCAAGAGGCGGTTGGCGACCCTGGGCGTGCCCCGCGCCCTTCGGGCAATCTCGCTAAGGGCATTGTCGCCTATTTTCACCTTGAGAATCCCGGCGGAGCGCCGGAGAATCTTTTCAATCGACTTCTCATCGTAAAACTCAAGCCGATAGACCGCCCCGAAGCGGTCTCTCAGGGGGGGGCTCAGGAGGGCGAAGCGGGTGGTCGCCCCGATGAGGGTGAAGTGGGGTAGCTCCAGCCTTAGCGACCTCGCCCCGGGTCCCTTGCCTATCATCAGGTCAAGAGCGAAGTCTTCCATCGCCGGGTAGAGAACCTCGTCCACCACGCGGTTGATGCGGTGAATCTCGTCAATGAACAGGATGTCCAGGTTCTTGAGGTTGGTGAGGATGGCGGCGAGGTCGCCCCCCCGCTCGATGGCGGGACCCGAGGTGACCTTGATGCTTACCCCCATCTCCCGGGCGATGAGGAAGGCGAGGGTGGTCTTGCCCAGCCCGGGAGGCCCGTGAAGGAGGATGTGGTCGAGGCCCTCACCCCGCCCCTGGGCAGCCTTGATGGCAATCCTCAGGTTTTCCTTGACCTTGTCCTGACCGATGAAGTCCGCGAAGCGCTGGGGGCGGAGGCTGGTGTCCAGTCTCGCATCCTCCCCGGTTGGTTTTGACGAGACGATACGCTCCAGTTTGGGTTCGTTCTTACTGCTTTTACGACTGGGGTATGTCATCTTAATCTTCAAAACTGTATTTGAAGTAAAAATCTTCTTCGTAGCAGTATTGTCTGCATAACTCTTCGAGTTTATCTACAAACTCCTCTGGTCTCTCTGTCTTAAGACAGAAGAATTTAAGGTTTATTGTCGTTACTTCTGGAGCCTGTTTGGCACTATCCATAATAACCTCGTAATTCATGATAGAAATTTGGTCTTCAGTTCATGATGTTCTACTGAATTAAAATAGAGTGTCCCTACGTCCTCGAAAGAACGGAACGAAAACCGGTGTTTTTCCTTGGCAAAGGGCTCTTTTTCAATCCGATTTGTAAATATGCCCTTTCTTTCTTGCGAGGCAACAAGAATGAACCGCGCATCGAAATTCACCAGCTGGTACATCTTTAACATAGAGTTTGTGAAATCTGTGGTCGATTCGACTTCAAAGATATATTTTGGAAATGGTAATCTGGCTTTTGTAAACCAGATTGTGTCACACTTTGAAACAAGAGTCTTTAATTCAGGATAAGTAAAATCTGGCACTTCCGTTAGGCCACATAGCTCCCGCAACTTTTTCCCATCAAAGCTTCGGTTCAGGTCGCCTGTGTAAGTCATGTATTCAAAAAACGTACCAAGCTCAAGTAGCATTCCCTCAAATGTAGTATGGTAGTCTTTGACGTCGCTTAAATATTGACTAAGAGGCAGGTTTTTTGAGGCGTAAGAATAAGCAGAACTCTTATCTTCATACTTTGGTAATGCATAGACTCCCAATCCAATCTTTTTAAATCTACCCCTATTTACCTCTCTGTATAGAACCCCTCTCAGGGTTTTCTGCCAATCTCCTGAAGGCAGTTGCTTATAACTGGAAGCTTGCTCATACAGAAAATTGAGTGAAGCCATGCCGTTGTTTTTGTCCATGATTAGTTCAATTAAATCATTCCACTTTATGTTTGGTTCCATTTGCGTAATTATACAATGGGCAAGCCATAAAACCAAGAGAGACACCCTTTTGGGGGTGCCTCTCTTAAATTTATCTGGCGGGATATTCGGATGCTACTCGTCTTTGTCCAGCTCGTCCTTCTCCTCTTCCTCTTCTTCAAGCTCATCATCCAGCTCCGGGATTTCGCTCCCGGCGAGGGCGGGGATGCCTACCGGTTCCCCTGCCTCTAGCTCTTCCAGTATTGCCGAGTGGAAAGCCGGGATGATTTTGCCGATGATGACGTTCTCCTTAAGCCCGACCAGCCGGTCGGTCTTGCCGTAGATGGCGGCGTCGGTAAGGACACGGGTCGTCTCCTGGAACGAGGCGGCGGAGAGCCAGCTCTCGGTGGAGAGGGAAGCCCGGGTGATGCCCAAAAGCACGGTGTGGGCGGTCGCCGGTTCGCCACCCTCGGCCAGAACCTTGGCGTTAAAGTCCTCGTAGCGGAACCTGTCCATCAGCTCCCCGGGCACAAGCTCGGTATCGCCGGAGGAGTCGATGCGCACCTTAGCCAGCATCTGGTGGATGATGACCTCGATGTGCTTGTCGTCAATATTGACACCCTGGGAGCGGTAGACCTTCTGTACCTCGTCTACCAGGTAGCGGCGTACCGCATCGGGTCCCAGAATGTTCAGGATGTCCTGCGGGTCAATGGTGCCATCGGTGAGCTGTTGTCCCGCCTTTACCGCATCGTTATCCTGCACCCGTATGTGGATTGATGCCGGGACGAAGTACTCCCGCGCGTCCTTCTCTTCATACTTGATGGCAATCTGCTTCTTCTCAATCACCACCTCCCCGGCGACACGAGCAGCCAGGGGCGCCCTGTCAGTGGCGGTGACGAGCGTCTTCTCCTTGGCCTTTACCTTCTTGGGAGTCGCCAGCACAGTGCCGACATCTACCATCTGGCCGCGCTTGACCGTAACCTTGAAATCCGCGGGCACCGGATACTCATCGCGGAAGACTTCAGCACTGCTGATGGTAACCTTTTTACCGTCTTCGCTATCCGAGACCGCTGCCTTGCCGTCAATCTCAGAGATGATAGCCCTTACCTTGGGTGAGCGCGCCTCGAAAAGCTCCTTGACCCTGGGTAAGCCGCTGGTGATGTCTAGCCCGACCACACCCCCGGTATGGAAGGTGCGCAGGGTGAGCTGGGTGCCCGGCTCGCCGATGCTCTGGGCAGCGACGATGCCTACCGCGGTGTTGAGCTCAACCAGATTTCCCCGTGCCAGGTCACGTCCGTAGCAGTACTGACAGCAACCACGGTGGGACTCGCAGGTGAGAGGCGAACGAATCTGAACCCGGTTGATGCCGGCGCCAACTATCTCCTTCACCTTTTCGTCGGTAATCTCCTGGTTGCGCTCAACGATGACCTCGCCCGTCTTGGGATTTGCGATTGAACTCACCGCGAGTCTGCCCCTGATGCGCTCGGTGAAGGAGGGCAGCATCCCCTTTTCCGTCGGCTCTATTATCCAGATACCTTCCAGAGTGCCGCAGTCAACTTCGCGGATGATGACATCCTGTGACACGTCAATCAGACGGCGGGTAAGGTAGCCGCTATCCGAGGTACGGAGAGCGGTGTCTGCCAGACCCTTACGGGCACCATGGGTCGAGAGGAAGTACTCCAGGGCGGTGTGCCCCTCGACCAGGCTTGATTTAATGGGGAACTCGATGATTTTGCCCGAGGGGTCGGTCATAAGCCCGCGCATCCCTGCCATCTGGGTAATCTGCGAGATGTTACCCTTGGCCCCGGAGGTGGCAATCAGGTTGATGCCACCGAAGCGGTCAAGGGTGCTGGAGATGGCCTGGGTGATGCGCTCCGTGGTCTCCATCCAGACCTGAATGATGCCGTTATAGCGCTCGTCCTCGGTGATTAGCCCGCGGCGGTACTGGTTTTCGATGATGGCGGTTCTCTCTTCCGCCTGCTCCAGGAGTTTCTCTTTGATTTCGGGAACCTTAAGGTCGCTCAGGGCGATGGTAGTACCGGACTGGGTGGCATAGCGGAAGCCCATCGCCTTAATCTTATCCAATACTTCTGCCATCTTCTCGCTATCCAACACCCGGTAGCACTCGACGATAATCTGCTTAAGGCGGCCCTTGTCAATCGCTTCGTTGCGGAACCTCAGGCTCTCGGGCAGGACATCGTTAAAGATGATGCGCCCCACCGTCGTCTTGAGCGCCTTGCCGTTACTCTCCTGTCTGACCTCAATCTCTGCCCTCAGGTCAATGATACCCAGGTCATGACAGAGCCTGGCGTCCTCAAAGCTCCGGAACTTCTTGCCCTCGCCCTTGGCCCCAGGTTTCACCGTGGTGAGATAGTAGCAGCCGAGGACGATATCAAGGGTAGGGATGACCGTCGGCTCACCACTGGAAGGGAGGAGCATGTTCCGGGTGGAGAGCATTATCTCACGGGCTTCCTTGACCGCGGTCTTGGAGAGGGGGATGTGCACCGCCATCTGGTCGCCGTCGAAGTCGGCGTTAAATGCGGAGCAGACGAGGGGATGAAGCTGAATGGCGCTCCCGTCAATCAAGACCGGCTCAAACGCCTGAATGCTCAGGCGGTGGAGGGTGGGGGCCCGGTTGAGGAGCACCGGACGCTCCTTGACCACCTCTTCTAGAATGTCATAGACCTCCGGTCTACCCTGCTCTACCAGTCTTCGGGCGTTCTTGATGTTGTGGGCTAAGCCCCGGGCGATGAGGTGACGCATGATAAAGGGCTTGAAGAGTTCAAGCGCCATGCGCCTAGGTAGCCCGCACTGGTTGAGCTTGAGTTCAGGCCCAACGACGATAACCGAACGTCCGCTGTAATCCACACGCTTTCCCAGAAGGTTCTGGCGGAAGCGTCCCTGCTTGCCGCGCAGTATATCAGAGAGGGATTTAAGCTTATGGCTGCCGTTAGCCGAAGCGGTGCGGCTGCGTTTCCCGTTGTCAATGAGAGAATCTACAGCTTCCTGGAGCATACGCTTTTCATTGCGAACGATAATCTCGGGGGCTTCTATATCCATCAGGTGGCGCAGGCGGTTGTTGCGGTTGATTACCCGGCGATAGAGGTCGTTCAGGTCACTGGTGGCGAAACGTCCCCCGTCAAGCTGCACCATCGGTCTCAGGTCGGGGGGCAGCACCGGCAGTATGGTC
>JAZDNC010000079.1:0-5883 GCA_043800335.1 Chloroflexota bacterium | reverse complement strand
ATATTATCAAGATAGCTCAAACCCTACAACCGGTCCTTTCTTTGGCCCCGTTAGCTCTAGGAAATCACACCTTTGCATCCTCAAAATCAGCCGAGAGGTGTTATACTGATAGGCTGAAAAAGGAGTGCCCGTCATGAATGAAAGTTCCAAACCTCTGACTGCTGTTTTTCTGGTAATGCTTCTCGCAACCCTCCTGATTATCGGCATGGGTTGTCAAAATAGCGGTGAAGTCGAGATTTACCTGCCACCCGCTCCGGAGATAAGAGGCACCGTCTACATCGGCGGCAGTGTCGCCAACCCCGGCTACTATCCACTCATAAGTGACGACAGCGTTGAAGCCTTAATTCAAGCGGCTGGTGGTGCTACCGGTGAAGCCGATTTCAGCCGGCTCAGGCTCTACCTTCCGGCACTAGCCGATAAAAAAGAGCCACAGAAAATAGACATCAACCTTGCCGAAGCCTGGCTCCTGGAAGCCCTGCCCGGAATCGGCGAGGTAACCGCAGGGCGCATCATTGAATACCGCGAGCGTAACGGCCCCTTCCGCACCACCTCCGAACTCACCAAGGTTGAAGGCATCGGCATCTCTACCTACGAAAAAATCAAGGGTCTAATCACGGTATCTGAGTGAGTGGAATAGAGAATGAAACTCATCCTCCTGAGCATAGCTTTCATCATCGGGGTCTTTATCGATTCAAAATTGAACCTAACTTTGCCTCTAGCCTTCATCATCCCGATTTCTGTGGCTCTAGCATTCGCGCTCAGAAAGCATAAAAAGGTCACTCTGCTTGTCCTGTGCCTCGCCAGCGCCGGTCTGGGCATTCTCCGCTCCGGGCTGAGCCAGCCGGTCTTCACTGAAAATCATCTCAGTTTTTACAACGACAGTGGCGAGCTAGCCGTCCGGGGCACCATCATCAGCGACCCCGAGGTTAGTGAGAAGACTGTCCACATTCTTCTAAAAGTCTCTGAGCTAAAAAACAGTGATTGGCAGAAGGTCACGGGAAATCTCCTGGTCTTTGCCCCCGTTTATAGCAGTTACCGCTACGGTGACCGTATTGAGCTTCAAGGGGAGCTTGAGACCCCACCAGAGTTTCCCGATTTCAGCTACCGGAACTACCTTGCCCAGCAGGGTGTCTACTCAACCATGCTCTATCCAAAAATTGAGATTCTGGCGCGTGGTAGTGGCTTCAAACCCCTTTCTCTCATCTACACCTCTAGACATCGGTTGGCGGAGACCCTGACCCAGGTGCTCCCGGAACCCCAGGCTTCGCTGGCAGAAGGCATCATTCTGGGTATGCGCACCAGCATCCCCGAACCGGTAGCCGAGGCTTTCGCCCGGAGCGGGACAACCCACGTCCTCGCCATCTCAGGGGTTAACCTGAGCATTATCGCCGCCATGCTGGTCTCGCTGACGACCTGGCTCCTGGGACGCCGTCACAGCTTCCACATTCTCATGACTCTCACTATTATCTGGCTATACAGCATCCTCACCGGCTTCGAGCCTCCGGTGGTCAGGAGCGCCGTCATGGCGAGCCTGTTCCTTCTCGCCGAGCTTCTGGGCAGACAGAAAAACTCGCTCACCGCCCTGACTTTCGCCGCCACAATCATGACGCTGGTAAGCCCGCGCATACTCCGGGACGCCTCGTTTCAATTGAGCTTCCTGGCGACCGCCGGTCTCATCCTCATCTCCCCACCGCTAAGGGAGTCCTTCCGGGCTCTGGCGAAGAACCTCCTCGCCCGGGAAAATGTTACGGGGACGGTGATGGGCATCTTTATTGATAGTTTGAGCGTCAGCCTTGCCGCCGTCATCGCCGTTGCCCCGCTCTCTACCTATTACTTCGGCATCGTCTCTTTCTCCGGTCTACCGGCAACCCTCCTGAGCCTGCCGGTGCTACCGGTCATTATCGTGAGCGGACTCTTGACGGGGATCTCCGGTCTTGTTTCCCTGCCCTTGGCACACCTTCTCGGCGGATTTGTCCGCCTGTCGATTGATTACCTCCTGCTCACAGTGAAGTTCTTCGCCGGAGTGCCTTTGTCCTATCTCAAGCTCTCCGGCACGAGTGGCTATCTCATCGCCGTGTACTATCTGGGACTCCTGCTCGCCCTGTGGCGCTTAAAGCGTAAGAGTACTTCCGATGAAACTCCGTCTACAAGCCTGAGCAACCTTAACCCCCACCTTTCCCGCAAATGGTTGGTTGCCCCCGCAATAATCGCAATAATCACTGTGGTAGCGGCGGGTGTAGCCCCTCCCTCCAAAGCCCGTCTTCAGGTGAGCTTCCTTGACGTGGGACAGGGGGACGCCATTCTTATCCAGCAGGGTAGCCAGCAGATTCTGGTTGACGGGGGACCGGAGTCTCAAAAACTGCTCACCGAGATGGGTTTAAAGATGCCTTTCTGGGACAGGACGATAGAGCTTGTCATCCTCACCCATCCCGACAGCGACCACCTCACCGGCCTCCTTGAGGTTTTGAAAAGATACCGGGTGAAGAAGGTGCTTTATGCGGACACGGACTTCAGCTCTGAAATCGGGCGCGAGTGGCTGAGAGTGCTAGGAGAAAAGAAAATAGAGAGTCAGCTGGCACAGGCGGGACAAAGAGCAATTATAGGTGACATGGCCTTAGAGATACTCAACCCGATGGCAACCGAAAACGGGATTGAGGACGACGCCAGCGTGTTGCTCCGCCTGAGTAAGGGAAAAATCAGTTTCCTCTTGACGGGTGACATCAGCTCGGAAAGAGAGCACGAGCTGGTCATGGCGCGGCAAAACCTTAAAAGCACGGTGCTCAAGGTTGCCCATCACGGCTCAGCCAAATCAACCAGCCGCGAGTTTCTGGCGGTGGCAAGCCCCTGCGTTGCCGTTATATCGGTGGGTGCGGATAACGAATACGGGCACCCGGCTGGAGCTTCCTTAGAGAGACTTGAAGAAAGAATAAGTCCCGAAAACATCTACCGCACCGATGAGCAGGGGACAGTCGAATTCACCACTAACGGGGACAGACTGTGGGTAAGACCAGGGAAGTAAACATGTCAGCCCTCTCGTAACACTCTATTATGTTAAGTTGATTAGGTTGTAGAAGGAGTTAGTTATGGCTTACGGTGGCGGCGCTGCGGCAGCAGCCTACATGGCGGCAATCGCCCGGGCAACCAAGGCATCGGGGGCTATTGTGCGGATTGAGCCTGAAGATTTCTCAAAGCTCATCGCCAGAGTTAAAGCACCACTCGTGGTTATCGCTCCGGGCGGCGTCTTTAGAAAGGACTTTCGGTATCTGACGAGCTACAAGGGGCTTTTCTTCTTTACCAAATCGGCGACTGAACTCCAACTACCCGCCGATACCGAGCTGGTCAGGGCGAAGGAAATCTGGATTCCGGGCTAGGTTATTATGTTAATCTCCCGGTTACCTCTGCTTCGCTCAAGCCGGAAATAGCCACCACCTTATTTCGGCTACTATGCCCTTTGACTATGTCTATCTGGCTTTTAGCGATACCAAGCTTCTCCGCCAGAAAATCTATAAGCCCTTTATTGGCTTTTCCATCCCGGGGCGGCGCCGTAATTCGGAGACTCAGGATACCTTCCCTGAAGCCCAGAACTTCATTTTTTGGCGAACTGGGCTGGACGCGGAGGGAAAGCCTGACTTCCCCGCTCAATAATTAATCGCCCTCGCCGCGCTGGTTCAGGCTAAAAACAATTGAGACCAGAAGCAGAATTGCGCCCAGGGCAAACCAGAATGTCCAGTCGAGCCCGTAGAAATCGGGGATAAACGCCAGCCCTGAACCGATGCCAATTAGTGCAGAAAACCCACCCAGAATGGCAAACAGCCAGACGAAAAAGCCCATCTTCTCCACCTCCTTATCAGGTTTCTACGGATAATAGCACGACTCAGAAAAATAATCTATACTTAGGCTGTGGAAGACTTATCGCGAGAAATCGGAGAACTCCTGAGGAGCAATGGACTCACCCTCGGCACGGTGGAGTCAGCCACGGGGGGACTCATCGCTTACCTCATCACTGCCGTGCCGGGTAGCTCAGATTACTTCAAAGGCTCAATCACCGCCTATTCAAACGAAACAAAAGCAAGACTTGTTGGAGTCAAGGAAGAGAGCTTAACGAAGTACGGTGCGGTGAGCAGATTCGTAGCTGAAGAGATGGCGAGCGGCGGGCGCAAGGTGCTCAATGTGGACATCTGTCTTTCCGACACCGGTATCGCCGGACCCGGCGGGACGACTCCGGAAAAACCGGTAGGGCTTTTCTACGTCGGTCTAGCTGATAAGAACGGAAGTAACAGCCGAGAATATCATTTCAGTGGCAACCGCGAAGAAGTCCGCCGTCAGGCTGCCGGAGCTGTCCTGGACTGGCTCAAGCAACACCTCCTTGGTCTGGGCTAAAGTCGCTTTCGGTTGGTCATTGCAGGCGCAGCGGAGCAATCTCACCCATCGCACCTTGTCATAGTCAGGCTTGACCGACAATCCAGACTCTCCCCTCTCTCCTCTAGATTCCCGCTTTCGCGGGAATGACAGTAATGTTTCGCCAGCCAAGGTTCTGTCCGCCAAAAAGCGACCCTGTGTTATAATAAGCTATACGGGATAACTTGAATCCACTTTCTGAGCTTTTTATCTTGCCAATTTTGGTATTTGTCGTTCTGGAGGTATCGCCATGGACACCCTAAGCAAAGAAGAGCTTAGAGAACTCGTGGAAGAGCGGGCTGACTTCTGCGTCTCCATCTACATGCCGACGCACCGCACCGGCAGTGACCTCCAGCAAGACCGTATCCGGCTGAAAAACCTGCTGAGCCAGGCACAGGGAAAACTGGTCACTGCCGGCATTCGCTCCGCTGAGGCAAAGAAGTTCCTCAGCCCGGCGCAAAAAACCATGGAGGGGAGCCCCCTCTGGCAGGAGCGCGCCGATGGGCTGGCGATGTTCATCTCTACTAGGTTATTCCGCTACTATCAGCTCCCCAATCGATTCGAAGAGAAGCTAGTCGTTGGCAAGCGCTTCACCATCAAGCCCCTTCTGCCCTTAGTCGGTAGCGACCGGTCTTTCTATCTCCTGGCGGTAAGCCAGAATAACGTCCGCCTCTTCAGGAGCACAGAGTACAGCCACACCGAGATAAACCTGGAAAATGTTGTCCCCAAGAGCCGGAGGGAAGCCCTGAGATACGACGAGTATGAGCGCCAGTTGGGCTATCACACACGCACCACCCCCGCCGTGGGTGGTGGTAGACGTGGTGCTGTATACTACGGTCAAGGGGCTGCCAGTGACAGCGCTAAGAACGCCATCCTGCGCTATTTTCAACAGATTGACCGCGGGCTGCGCCAGTTCCTGGGAGAGGAAAAATCGCCCCTGGTTTTCGCCGGAGTCGACTACCTTTTACCCATCTATCAGGAGGCGAACACCTACCAGCATCTCCTCGGCTCCGCTGTCACGGGCAATCCTGATACCCTGAGCACAGAGAAGCTCCACCAGCAGGCGCTTAAATTGGTGAAACCTGTATTTGAAAAGGCTAAAGAGGAGGCACTAGCAGAGTACCGGCGTATCGCCGGCCACGGCTTCACCTCAACCGACATCGCCGAGATTGTTCCAGCGGCTTACCGGGGACGGGTGACGACACTGTTCCTTGTCGCCGGCGCGGAGGCTTGGGGCACGTTTGATACGACGACAAATAGAGTGACTCTCCACGATAAGCCGGAACCTTCCGACCAGGACCTGATTGACTTCGCCGCGGTCTACACCATTACACAGAAAGGCACTGTTTATACGCTCTCATCAGCTAAACTCATTGACAATGCCGAAGTTGCCGCCACCTTCCGCTACTAGAGCCAAGCCATGCTGCTCCTCGCTATGAATACAGCAAAGCAATCCCTCTTATTCTCCCTTTACCAGAGAGAAGT
>JAZDNC010000060.1:0-8983 GCA_043800335.1 Chloroflexota bacterium | reverse complement strand
GCCCGGGGACGCGCATGCCTGCCTTGTAGCTTTTGGGTATGCGCCAGTGATAATCGTCCACTTTTTCCAGAGGTCCGCTCCACTTCGGCATGACTAGCTCCTATACGTCAAAGATGACTCTCACCCGGTTTTTACCGGCATCAACGCTAAGCATGTGGTAGGTGGCTGACTTCACCCCCAGCTTGAGATCATGCCGGGACGGGTCGTACTTTTCTCCGTGGCAGGTCGCCTTAAGCTGGCTCTCGCCAGAGAGTTCAACATCAAACCTCTTGAACAACATTCCTTCGACATCAAAAAAGTAGATAAGCGAGTTCAGCCAGTCGAAGAGGAGCGTCTCCGGCTGTGCGCTTTTGAGCTCCACGGTGCGGGACTCCTTTTCTCTTACCTTTCTCAGGTCTGTGGTGATGGAGAACATCCCATAAGCCGCATTGCCGAACGCCTCGGCGAGCGTCTTCCCGGAGGCGGTGAGTCCGATGTCGGCAGTGTGTTGAATCAGCCTGAACTTTGGCATCCTTGCTCTAAGAAGTGCCTGACAGTCTCGGAACGCCGTCCGGCACGGGTAACAGCTCTACGTCCTCAATCATGGGGTCAACCGGAACTAGGACTTTCATCAAGACTTGCTGACGGCAATGCCCTACACCAAGATTATACTACAGATGCTTTGGTCTAGAAGTCATGCCTCACCGTGGCAGGTGATGCAGGGGCGACCCTTGGTTCCACTGAGTCACCACGAAGTGTGGCTGCCCAGGAGCAGGTGGGGCAAGCCCCACCCCTACAATGTATAACAGAAGAACAAATCAGGCGCGGGGCAGGGCGAAGTAGAAGGTCGAGCCATGTCCCACCTCTGAATCCATCTTAATCCACCCGCCCTGGGCTTCAACCAGCCGTTTGCAGACAGCCAGTCCGATGCCGACACCCCGCGTCGGGCGTGAGGAGGTTTCAAGCTGCTGGAATAGCTCGAAGAGCTTAGTCTGGTCATCTTTTGCGATGCCTCTGCCATGGTCGGTCACCCCGGTCACCACGAACTCTCCCTCTGTTTTCGCCCAGACCTTAATCTCGCTCGTCTCTGGGGAATACTTGGTGGCGTTCTCCACGAGGTTATGGACTATTCTCTCCACCCGAAGGGGGTCAGCTTTAACGCAAGGCAGGTCGTCGGGGAAGTCCAGTCTGAAGCGCTGGCTCGCCCCCTGGCTCCTCAGCAGGTCGATTGTTTTCCTGGCTACCTCGGGGATGCTGACGGTGCCGGTGCGTAGCTGGAGACGCCCCGTCTGGTGCCGGGAAAGTTCCAACATATTCTCCAGTATGTCCGCCAGGGAGTCGGCGCCCGAAACAGCGTTCTCGAGGAGCACCCGCAGGTCTTCGGGAGATATTCCTTTGGAGAGGGCGGTCTGTAACGAACCCTTGATGACGGTGAGGGGTGTGCGCAGTTCATGGGAGACCAGCCCGATGAACTCGTCCTTGATTCTGTCTATCATCTTGATTTCGGTGATGTCGTAGGCGCTCACCAGAACGGCAGGCTCGTTGCCGAGCTGGATGATGCTTCCCGCAACATCAACCCACCGCTCTTTTTTGTTCCGGGTGAAGATTTTTACCTCACCCTTGAAGGGAGTCGGGTTCTTCTCGTTCACCTGCTTGAGCCAATTTTCTATCATTCCTATTGACTCCGGGGCTATCATCTTTAGAGGCTCTATCTCCATAAGCTCATTTCCCGAGTAGCCAGCGAGCCGTTCCCCGGCGGGATTGGCGTAGATTAAGCGGTTTCCCTTGAATATCGCCAGGCAAGTCTCGGTGTTCTCGGCGAGACTCTGGAACCTCTCCTCACTCTCTTTTAGTGAGTCCTCCGCCCTCTTCCGCACCGTCGTGTCGGTGAGAGAGAAGGCGTATCCCTGAAGCTCTCCCGCATCGTTTCGCACCGGGGTAAGCGACCAGTCCCAGTAGGTCACCCCGCGCTCCGGCTGGTCAGCGTAGGCAAACGGCTTGTCATGGAAAGAAACAGCTTTCCCTGTCTCTTTCACCTGCTCAAATATCTTCTGGTTTTCCTCGTTGGGGAAAAGCGCGAAGTGGTATTTGCCGATAAGCTCCTGGGCGGTGTGCCCCGAGCCCCAGGCGTAGGCGGAGTTGACCACAATGAAAGCGAAGTCTTTGTCCAGATAGGCGAGGTGCGTCGGGGTGTTCTCCATGATGCCACTCAAGATGTTTCTCTCCAGCGAAAGGGTTTCCTCCATCTTCTTGCGCTCGGTGATATCCCTGGCATAAAGGCGGAGTTGACCGGTTGCCGGCAGGTAGGACAAGGTCTGCAAGAACCAGACGTTGCCCACTCTGACTTCTCGTTCAAGTGAGTGTGGGTTTTCAGTGCGAAGTTTCCCAGTGATGTTCTCCCACTCTGCTAGCAGAGGGTGTTTATTCCCTAGTCTAGAGAGGTCGGGGAATAGCCTTTTAGCGGAAGGGTTGAGGTAAGTGACTTTTCCAGACGCATCCAGCTCAATCACGGGGTTCGGGTTTAACTCAGGGAAGGAAGCCAGATGCGCCAGCTCTACCTCTGCTTTCTTACGCTCGGTGATGTCCTGGGTGGTGACCAGAAACATCTCGTCTCCACCGCCACCGCTGAGACGGATGGTGCTCCGTGAGGTCCAGATAGGCGTGCCGTTCTTGCGCTTTAGCTGGATTTCTATATCCTTTGCCTTTCCCTGCCTACCTAGTTCCAGAAGGCGCTCTCTATCTTCGGGGTTGACATAGTGGGCAGTAACCGGCGTCTGGAAGTAATCCTCCCGGCTCTGATAGCCCAACATCTCCCACAGTGCCCGGTTGGCGGCAAGTCGTCGTCCGCTAGCCGTTGCAATGCCAATACCGATGGGTGCCTCTTCGACCAGGAGCCGGAATTTCTCCTCGGACGTTCTGAGCGCTTCCTCTGACTTCCTGCGCTCGCTGACATCCCGGGCGATGTGCACTGTCCCGGTGAAGACGCCCTGAGCGTCGTATATCGGTAAGCAGGATACCTCCAGATACTTGCCGAGCCGTGGCTCGAAGAATTCCGAGGTAACGAGCTTGCCGCTCGCCATCGTCTTGCGGTGCGGGCAATCAAGCCAGGGCTCCCGGGTGCCGTGAACCAGCTCGTAGCAGGCTCTGCCGAGACAGTCCTCGGTATTTATCCCGAGGGCGGTAGCAAACGCCCGGTTAGCCCTGATGACGCGGAAGTTCTTATCATGAATAGAGATAAAATCTGGTATGGCGTCAAAAGTGTTTGTCCACTCCCTTACGGCTCTCTGGATTTCTTCCTCTGCCTTCTTGCGCTGGGTAAAATTTGCTGTTTTCCTACCGGATGCCATAGGTTCGTCTCCACGTTCCACTCAAGTCTGCAGGATGCGGTCATTGTAGCACTTAAGCGGTCTCATTACAAAGAATTTGCCGGTTTGGAAGTGAGATACCCTGAGTGAAGCAAGGAGTAAAATCCCTGTCATTGCGAGGGCTTAGCCCGAAGCAATCCGTCTCTTCACAGCGATGGGGGTTTACGGGTTGCTTCGCCTCCGGCTCGCAATGACCATTCAGTCTCAACCGAGTCGGAACGGCCATCTTTAAGGAGTCGCTTGTTATGCCTGATTGCCGAGATATGATATTATCTAGGGGGCAAAAATGAGTATAGGGGGTTATCATGAACATTATTGACCTGAGAAGCGATACGGTTACTTTGCCCACCGATGAGATGCGGGAAGCCATGTATAAGGCAGAGGTGGGTGATGACGTCTACCGGGAAGACCCCACGGTGAACCGTCTTGAAGCCCTCTCCGCCGAGAAGATGGGCAAGGAAGCCGCCCTCTTCACCACGAGCGGCACCCAGAGCAACCTCATCGGGGTGCTGGCGAACACCCACCCCGGCGACGAGATTATCCTGGGCAGTGAAGCCCATATGTTCTGGAACGAGGTCGGGGCGGCAACTGCCCTGGGTGGGGTCATTATGCGACTCGTACCCAACGATGAAATGGGTCGCATCGCCCCCGAGGCGATGGTGGACGCCATCCGTCCCGAGAACATCCATTTCCCGAAGACCACTCTGCTCTGTCTGGAGAACACCCATAACCGCTGTGGTGGGAATGTTCTCACCGCCGAGTACACCGCTGAGATGTGCCGTCTGGCTCACGGGCGCGGGCTCAAGGTTCATCTGGACGGGGCGCGCATCTTTAATGCCGCGGTCTATCTGGGCGTCCCGGCGAAAGTACTGGCGGCGCCGGCAGACTCGGTCTGCTTCTGCGTCTCCAAGGGACTCAGCGCCCCGGTCGGCTCGCTTCTCTGTGGCTCTCAGGAGTACATTGACCGGGCGCGCAAGTGGCGCAAGATGCTGGGGGGAGGGATGCGTCAGGCGGGAATCATCGCCGCCGCCGGTATCGTCGCCATAGAGAAAATGGTTGACCGACTGGTGGAAGACCACGCGACGGCAAGACGGCTGGCTTACGGCCTGGCTGAAATCCCGGGCATCGGGGTTAAGCCGGAGAAAGTCCAGACCAATATCGTCATGATTGACCTGCCCCAGCCTTTCACCGCTGCCAGCTTCATTCAGGAGATGACAAAGCGGGGCGTCAAGTTCAACGCACGGAGCGCCCGCTCGGTGAGGGCAGTGACCCACCGCCACATTACGCCTCGGGACGTTGATGAGGCGCTCAAGCGCATCAGCGACCTGGTGAAAGGGCGTTAGACTCACGGCTGGTTTGCCACGACTAAATAGCTCTGATATACTAAGGCTCTCATGCCCCCATCGTCTAGAGGCCTAGGACGCTGGCCCTTCAAGCCGGTAACGGCGATTCGAATTCGCCTGGGGGCATTTTAGATTTAGTTATGCCTCGAAGAGAAGACGAGTATTGGGCGGGACACAAGGAGGGGGAGGGAAGACCCCTCTGTCCTTTTTGTGGCAGTCCTGACGTCTATCCGAAGAAAGAGAAATTCCTCCTGTTTTTCACGAGGACGGTGGGCTGGTGCTGTGCCAACGAAGGTTGCCGGATGTACCGTAAGACCATACCCAGACCGAGCTACGGCTCAGGCAGAAGTAGATGAAGTCTGAATCCCCAATGTGGAGCTCAGCCGACCAGTCTGTCATTGCGAGGAGCGAAGCGACGTGGCAATCTCCTGAGATGTCATTCCTGCGTAAGCAGGAATCCAGAGTGAGAGTGAACTCTAGATTGTCGGGTCAAGCCCTTCAGGGAGAACCTTCAGGGTGAACCCGACAATGACAGAAGTAGAGGGACTCGCCCGCTAACCCGCCATGAAAATCAGTTCAGCCAACTTAGAGTAAACCGTCTATGCCCTCGTTTGTAATCAGAGGCATCAGGCTGTATTATTAACCCGGAATAAGCGGAGGAAGCGTTTGGAACTGGCTCAGAAGCGGTCTCGTTTCTTCTACGGCTATTTGATTCTCCTTGCGACCTTTCTTTTTCAGGTTGTCGTGCACGGCTGTTCCGGTTACTCTTTTGGCTTATATGTGTTGCCCTTACAGGACGAGTTCCACTGGAGCCGGGCGATGATAATGACGGGGAGTCTGGTGTGGTCGCTCCTCATGGGTTTTGCCGCGCCGTTTATAGGGCGCTTTGTCAACCGATGGGGTGCCCGCAGAGTCATTGCTGTCGGCGGGCTTTTAATCGGGGTTGGCTTTGCTCTACAGAGTCTCACCCGGTCGCTCTGGCAGTTCTACCTGCTTTATGCGGTTATCGGTCTGGGCAGTACGGCGAGCGGGGTGGTGTCGGCGAGCATGGTTTTGTCCCACTGGTTCAGAAAACGGCGGGGCTTTGCCATCGGCATTCTGGGGATGGGCATCGGCGTCGGCGGCTTCACGGTGCCCCGCTTGCTCAGCAGCTATGTTATACCCAGCAGTTGGCGCATGGCTTATCTCGTTTCAGGAGTCACCGCCGTTTCTATCATCTTTCCCCTGTCCCTCCTGGTTATAAGGCAGACGCCGGAAGAGATGGGGCTTCTCCCCGATAATGGCAGGCTTGTTGAAGCTAAAACTGTTCAGGGCAAAAATGGTGTTTCGGTTGTTCCTGAAACTGGACTGAGGCTAGAGCAGGCGATGAAGACCCCGGCCTTCTGGCTCATGTCTGTCGCCTTTCTTGCCTTCAGCTTCGCTAACGGGCACACCTTTCAGAACCAGACGCCGCATCTTCAGGATGTCGGCTTTAGCGCGGCTAAGGCGGCGATTGCTTTACAGGCGGTGGGAATCGGTAGCGCCACCGGGAAGTTCGGCTTCGGCTGGCTCTGCGACTACATTCGCCCTAAGTACGTCCTGGTTATCGGGAGTGCCCTGGAGGTGGTCGCCACTCTTATGTTGATGGGCATGACCGGCTCGGCGGCGGAAACATCCCTCTGGACTTACGGCCTGCTCATGGGGCTGGGGGTTGGTAGCTGGCTTCCCGTCCTCTCCATGGCAACCAGCGCTACGTTTGGTCTTCTGGCTTATGGTGTCATCCTCGGCGTCTACACCATGCTCTTTCATGTCGGCAATGCCATCGGGCCTGTCGTCGGTGGGTATGTCTTTGACGTTACAGGGAGTTATAACCTGCCGTTCAAACTATGTCTTATCGCCTATGCGGTCACCGTGCCGACGATGCTCCTGGTGCGTGCCCCGCGGATGGATTAGGCGGCTCCTTTAATGAGCATAAGAGCCACACCCTTCGACGAGCTCAGGGTGAGCGGTAAGCGGGTAAGATGAGGGCTATGCTAGCGCAGGCCAGAGTCTCAATGCGGTCTCACCTAAGAGCCACTTCAGGTTTTCCTCACCCAGAAAGGCGAGGGACTCCTGAGCCAGTTCTACCATCGCCTTGTAGGGACGGTTGTGGGTGGTAGGGAAATTGGAGCCCCACATCATCCTCTCTGCCCCGAAACGCTCGACCAGTTGCTGAAAGACGTCATGAATCAGGCCGGGCTTGGTGCCCAGGGCATCAAAGTTCATGGTGGAGAACTTAAGATAGAGGTTGGGGAATTTAGCCAGTTCAAATAGTCCCATCGGAGCCTCAGGAGGGTGGTCGCCTCCGATGTGGGGACTGGCAAGGTGGTCAAGCAGCAAGGGCACCGATGGGAAACGCTTGAGGAGGTCTCTTATCCGGGGTAGCTCGTGCTGACCGACGTGGATGCAGATAGGTAGCTTGAAGGTGCTCGCTCTTTCCCAGACCGGGAAGGTGCGCGGGTCATCAATCCAGCTGGCGTCCCTCCCGGTGAAAAGGCGGAGACCAGCCATACCCCGCTCTTTAACCCAGTAGCTCAGGCGGTCAGGTGCCCCTTTCTCGAGCATGTCAATCGCCCCGATGGCGACAAATTTTCCCGGGTAGTGCCGGGCGCTATCGGTGGTGTAGCTGTTGTCGTAGCTGTAGGCGATGACGGGCTGAACCAGGACTGCCCGCTCCACTCCTGCCTCCTCCATGAGCTTGAGCAGTTGCTCGGCAGGTATAGGCATCGTCCTATACCACAGGGCTGATGCGGCCAGATGGCGCGGGATTCCGTCAAATAGCGCTGTCATCTGCCGGATGGGGTATGCCTTTTCATCTGTCGAGACGACGTGGACGTGGCTATCTACTATCACCGGTTTCCTCTCTACCTCTCAAATGGGGGTATTTTAAGGTTTCTCAGGAGGTTTGGCAATGCTTTTGCCGTTGACACCCTGAAGTTTACGCCCTAATATTTCTCTGAGTTTGTCGAGGAGGTGGAATGTGTCGCAGGATGCAATGATAATCAACGGGGTCAGGCTGGTTCTGGTTGAGGGAGACATTACTTGGCAGGCGTCGGATGCCATTGTCAATGCGGCTAACTCCTCGCTGATGGGTGGGGGCGGGGTTGACGGAGCAATCCACCGCGCCGGGGGCCCCGCAATTCTGGAGGAATGTATAAAGATTGTCGCCCGCCAGGGAAGACTCCCCACCGGGAAGGCGGTGATGACAACCGGAGGAAATCTTAAAGCCCGGCACGTCATCCACACCGTCGGTCCCGTCTGGCAAGGGGGGACTGCCGGCGAGGCAGAGCTACTGGCCAGCGCCTACCGCGAGAGCCTTAAGCTCGCCGTAGCCAATAAACTCAAGACGTTGGCTTTCCCCTCTATCAGCACCGGAACTTTCGGCTATCCATTGGCTGAGGCGGCGGGGGTGGCGCTCAGGACGGTTACCCACTTTCTCAAGACCAGCCCCGGCTCGCTTAAAGAAGTGTTTTTTGTTCTCTTCAGCCCGGATATTCTCCGTGTTTATCAGGAGGTTCTGGCTGAGGTTGTGGCGTAGAGAATAAATCAGGAATTTCAGGAGTCCCGTGATAATCAAGAACAGGAGAGAGCTTGCCCTGAGCGAGCTAAGGGAGAAAGCCCTGGACATCGCCGAGGCGGCAGTAGGGCGGGTTCTCCCCGGGAATCTGATGAAGACTGCTATCTCATATGAGGCGAAATCAAGGGTTCTAACCATCGGTGGTGATAACTACGCTCTGGGAGACGGCAGGCTTTTTGTTATCGGTGGAGGCAAGGCATCCGGGCTGATGGCGCAGACGCTGGAAGAGATTATCGGCGCCGGGACCATTACCGCGGGTATCGTAAGCTGTAAGTGCGTCCAGGGCAGAGAGAATGTCATCAGGCTGATTGAAGCCGGTCATCCCATCCCTGATGAAAGGGGTGTCTCTGGAGTTGCTGAGATGCTTGGCCTTAAGGAGAAATACCAGATAGACAAGGACGACCTTGTTATCTGTCTCATCTCGGGGGGCGGCTCGGCGCTTCTTCCTTGTCCGGTAAAGGGGGTGAGCCTCGCCGATAAGTGCACACTCACCGGGTTTCTCCTCGGCTGCGGAGCGGAAATCGGGGAGATAAACTCGGTGAGAAAGCACATCTCCTGCATCAAAGGGGGCAGACTGGGTGAGTTTCTGTCGCCCTGCCGGGTCGTCTCCCTGATAATCTCCGATGTCATCGGCAACCGCCTCGACGTTATCGCCTCGGGACCTACTTATCCTGATAGCTCAACTTTCAGGGATGCCTATC
>JAZDNC010000046.1:0-13262 GCA_043800335.1 Chloroflexota bacterium | reverse complement strand
CGGTTGATGACCCGGCGGTAGAGGTCATTCAGGTCACTGGTGGCAAAACGTCCCCCGTCTAGCTGTACCATTGGTCTCAGGTCAGGGGGCAGGACCGGTAACATGGTCAGAATCATCCATTCCGGTCTGTTACTGCTGTGCCGGAAAGCCTCAACCAGCTGGAGGCGCTTCCTTGCCTTCTTGCGGCGCTGCGCCGAAGAGGTGGAGTGGGATTCTTCAAGGAGCTCCGCCCGGAGTTTATCCAGCTCAAGCCTTCTTACCAGCTCCAGAACTGCCTCAGCCCCCATGCCGGCCTGGAACACATCACCAAATTTATCCTTGAGCTCGCGGTATTCGCTCTCGCTGAGACGGTCGCCCTGCCGTAGGTTGCGTAACTGCTCAACACCGACCGCCGTTCCCTCCTCCGATTCTCCGCCGAACAGCGGCTCCTCTTTCTTCTCCGGGGCTTCAGCGGCAGCCTTGGCGCTTTCGGCAAGATTCAGCTCGCTCGCCTCATAGCGTTTAATCGCCTCCTCCCGCGCCGTCTCGTCAATAGATGTCACGATAAGACGGGAGAAATAGAGTACCTGCTCCAGGGCGCGTGCCGAGAGGTCAAGGAGGAGCCCCAGGCGGCTGGGGATACCCTTGGCAAACCAGATGTGGCTTACCGGCGCCGCCAGCTCAATGTGCCCCATGCGCTCTCTTCTCACCTTGGCGCGAGTGACCTCGACCTCGCACTTATCGCAGACAATCCCTTTAAATCGAATCCTCTTGTACTTACCGCAGGCACACTCAAAGTCCTTAGTCGGACCAAAGATGCGCTCGCAGAAAAGCCCGTCCCTCTCTGGCTTGAGGGTGCGGTAGTTGATGGTCTCCGGTTTGGTCACCTCACCGTAAGACCAGCTCTTTATCTGCTCCGGTGAAGCTAGAGATATCTTGACCGCATCAAAATCATTAATTTCAAACATCTTCCTGTGTCACCTCTTTTTCGCCCTTGGGTGCTTCTGGGGCACTTATCGCTTCAGGTGCAGGTGTTTCTTTCTCCCCATCACCCTCGGTGAGTTTCTGGCCCTCGGCTGTCCTGCCTTCGTTGATAACGTCCACCGATAGTCCCAGGCTCTGGAGTTCCTTGATGAGCACCTTGAACGACTCGGGGACACCGGGCTGGATGATGTCCTCACTCTTGACGATGGCTTCGTAGGTCTTAGCCCGACCCTGGACATCATCCGATTTGATGGTGAGCATCTCCTGCAGGTTTCTCGCCGCGCCGTAGGCTTCGAGAGTCCAGACCTCCATCTCCCCGAACCTCTGTCCACCGAACTGGGCTTTGCCCCCCAGTGGCTGCTGGGAGATGAGGGAATAGGGCCCGGTGGAGCGGGCGTGCACCTTATCCTCGACCAGGTGATTGAGTTTCATCATGTATATCTGCCCCACCGTCACCGGCTCGTCCAGGTATTCACCCGAGCGTCCGTCGCGAAGCCTGACCTTGCCGAGCACAGGGGCTGGTTCGCCCTTTTCCGCCGTCACTCTTTCCGTGAGCCCGTCAAGCGCTTCGACTTTGACTCCCTTGGTCTCTATCCCCAGCTCTTTGAGCCAGAGCCTCAGACAGACTTCCTTAGCATAGCCCTGAGCCTCACGGCTGAAGACCCTGGCGCCGTCATAGCCCTGGCTGTCTACCCACTTACTGGCGACCCCCATCTGGAAGCTATGACCATCAGCGCCCGAATCAAGCCTGACCGCCCCGGCTCTCTGCGCCAGCCAGGCGCAGGCAAGGGCATCCTGAATCGCCAGCTTATCGGCGCCGTCAAAGACCGGCGTGAGTGCCCTGAAGCCCAGGAGGTAAGCCGCCCAGCCCAGGTGGGTCTCCATCACCTGTCCGATGTTCATGCGGGAGGGGACGCCGATGGGGTTCAGGATGATATCCACCGGTGTGCCATCGGGCAGGAAAGGCATGTCCTCCTTGGGGGCGATGATGGAGATGACCCCTTTGTTGCCATGGCGTCCGGAGAGCTTGTCCCCCACCGAGACGCGGCGCTTCTGGGCTACCCAGACCTGCACCCACTTTCTGACACCAGCGGGAAGGTCATCACGCTTGAGTCTGCTCCCGCCGCAGCTGGGGCAAATCTTGGTCGGCGTCTCGGCTGACTCATCAAGCCCCTCGCAGTAGCACTCCTCGCAGACGTAGCGGTCGGTCGAGAAAAAGCGGGTGCTGATGACCGTCCCCCACTCCCCCGGCGGGATACGGAGCGAGGTGTCCTTGACCTCGCGTGCCTTCTCGCCAAAGATTGCCCTGAGGAGCTTTTCCTCGGCGGAGAGCTCGGTCTCCCCTTTGGGGGTGATCTTACCGACCAGGATGTCATCGGGTTTTACCTTTGCCCCGATGCGAATGATGCCGTCCTCATCCAGGTCACGCAGGTTCTCTTCACCGACATTGGGTATATCACGGGTGATTTCCTCGGGTCCCAGCTTGGTCTCGCGGGCTTCTACCTGGTATTTTTCAATGTGGATTGAGGTAAACTTGTCATTCTCCAATAGCCGGCTGGAGATGATGATGGCGTCCTCAAAGTTATAGCCCTCCCAGCTCATGAAGGCGCAGAGCACGTTCTGGCCAAGGGCCAGCTCACTGCGTTCAACGGCCGAGCTGTCGGCCAGAATCTGACCCGCCGCCACGCGGTCGCCTTTACTGACAATAGGATGCTGGTTAACGCAGGTCCCCTGGTTGGTACGCATGAACTTCAATAGTTCGTACCTGTCTTCCCGCCCATTGTCGCCGGCAATAATGATACCGGGGCGGTACTGACCCCGCTCGTCGGTGAAACCGCTCACCGAGGTGACCACGCCGACGTTACGGGCTTCCGGAATCAAGCCACTATACTGAACCGCCTCCTTTTCCATCCCGGTCGCCACCAGCGGCGCCTCGGGGCGGAGCAGGGGCACCGCCTGGCGCTGCATGTTGGAGCCCATGAGTGCCCGGTTGGCGTCATCGTGCTCCAGGAAGGGGATGAGGGCAGCGGCGACGCTGAATATCTGCTTCGGTGAGACATCCATGAAGTCAATCTTCTCCGGCAACTCACGGAGGTAGCTGTCGCCCTTACGGCACTCCACCCTCTCGTCAGAGAACTGGTTTTTCTCATCGAGAAGCGCGTTTGCCTGGGCGATAATATACCTGTCTTCGTCATCGGCGGTGAGAAAGGTAATTTCATCGGAGACGAAGGGGACTACCTTGACCATGCTCTTGGTTAGCTTCGCCAGATTCTTAAAGGTCGCCGGCGTTACGACGGTTCCGGTCTTGACGACCGTCTTACCCGCTTTGTCGGCTACCGCCTCACGAAGCGTCTTGTCAATTAGGTTCTTATCGGTGTTTGCTATCTCTCTGATTACCCTGCGGTAGGGGGTTTCGATAAAGCCGAGGTCGCTGATGCGTCCGTAGGTAGCGAGCGAGCCGATGAGACCGATGTTGGGTCCCTCCGGGGTTTCGATGGGACAGATGCGGCCGTAGTGGGAGTAGTGCACGTCACGCACATCAAAGCCGGCGCGCTCCCGCGACAGACCCCCGGGACCCATGGCAGAGAGTCTCCGCTTGTGAGTGAGTTCTGCCAGCGGGTTAGTCTGGTCCATGAACTGGGAGAGCTGTGAGCCACCGAAGAACTCCCTCACTGCGGCAATGACCGGGCGGACATTGATGAGGGCACCCGGGGTCACCCCCTCGGTATTGATGATGCTCATCCGCTCCGTCGCCACCCTGGCGAGGCGGAGCAGTCCTGAGCGGAACTGGTTCTGGATGAGCTCGCCCACGGTGCGCACCCGGCGGTTACCCAGGTGGTCGATGTCATCGGGGCGCTCACCACCGTTATTAATCCGTATCATCTTACGCACTATCTCGATGATGTCCTCGTGCTGGAGAGGCCAGCCCTCTTTCTTCCCTTCTTCATCGGTCGGTCGCTGGCGGAGGAATTTGAGTCCCAGCTTCTGGTCAAGCTTGTAGCGTCCCACCCTCCCTAGGTCGTAGTGCTGAGGGTCAAAGAAGAGGTTACTCACCAGTTTCCTGGCGTTCTCAAGGTTAGGCGGGTCGCCCGGGCGCAGTCTCCGGTAGATGTCAATTAAGGCGGCTGACTCATCCTTTATGCCCGGTTCACGCTCCAGGGTCGTTTTGATGAACTGCAGCTCCGGGGAGTCGTCCCGGGGGAATAATTTAAGGAGCGCCTCGTCACTGCCATAGCCGATAGCCCTAAGTAACGTGGTGATAGCCACTTTGCGCTTGCCGTTTATTTTGGCCGAGATGACACCGCGACCCGAGGTCTCAAATTCAAGCCAGGCACCGCGGGTCGGGATGAGCTTGGCGTGGCAGAGCAGCCTCCCAGTTGAGGGGTCATCCTCCCGGGTGAAATAGACACCCGGGGAGCGCAGTAGCTGGCTGACCACCACCCGTTCCACACCGCTGGTGATAAAAGCGCCTTTCTGAGTCATGAGGGGGATATCACCAAAGAACACATCCTGCTCCTTGATTTCACCGGTGGCTTTGATGAGAAGCTTGGTTCTGACATAGAGCGGGACGTCATAGGTCTGGTCGTATTCCCGGCACCACTTCTCGATTTTCTGCCGCCTTGAGTCAGCCGGGGGCCTGAACTCGTAGCCGACAAAGCTGAGCTCCAGCCTATTGCCGGTGAAGTCCTTGATGGGGGACACCTCCTCAAGTAGCCCCTTGAGGCCCTCTTCTTGGAACCACTGGAATGATTTCGTCTGTACCTCAATCAGGTTGGGCACATTAATAATCTGGGGCAGTTTGGCGTAGGAATTCCTGTTGAAGGGGAGTAGCCTTCTTTCGTTCTGGGTCGGATTACTTAGAGTCATATTCCGTTTTCTCCTTAAAGGTCAGGGGGGATATTTGATTGTCGTCCGGGGACAGCGTTACGCCGGAATAGTAAAATAACTGGGGGGAAAGAAACTGTGAGAAAAAAATATCTGAGGCATTAACGAACGTCAATTATACACAAGAATCATATCTATGTCAATAGGCACTGTAGGTTATTTTTCTAAGTCGGTTGAAACTAATATGTCATTGATTCCCCAAACAAATCTGTTCAACATCTTTGAAGCGATGTAATGCTCAGCCTCGCTTGAAGACCAGGGAAGACTACTGGTAACTATGCAGCCCGCTGAAGATGTAGTTGCCAAAGAAGGTGAGCACAATTGCGACGAACCCCAGGATGACCAGCACTGCGGAACGGGTGCCCCTCCAGTGCCGCATGACCCGGGCGTGAAGGTAGGCGGCATAGACCAGCCAGGTGACCAGACTTGCCGTCTCTTTGGGCTCCCAGCCCCAGTACCTGCCCCAGGCAATGTCCGCCCAGAGTGCCCCGAGCACGATGGTGAGCGTCAGGAAAGGGAAGCCGATAACGACCGCTGCGTGGCTCATATTATCGAGCACTTTGGGCTCGGGCAGTCCCGGTAGACTCTTTCGGCTCTGAATCAAAAATAGCACGGCTGCGGCAAAGCCGATGGTGAGTGTACCGTAAGCTACAATTGCCGCCGCAACATGTACCGAAAGCAGGAAGCTTTGCTGTAACGCCGGCACCAGCCCGCCGTACTTCACCGATAACCTCGTTGCGAAGAGAAGGAGAAGGATGGCAATGATAATGCCGATGTTTTTTACGGCTGAAGTGCTATAACGCCACTGGAAGGCAAGCCCGGCAACCACAATCCCCCAGGAGAAGGCGATGGCGAACTCGTACATATTGGAGAAGGGCCCGTGGCCGGTAAGAAGAGCGCGACTTATAATGCTTACCGTGATGCAACCGACCCCGATGACGGCGAGCGTCGTTCCGATACGGTCGCCTCCCCGGCGGGTGCCCGCCTTTGAGCTCTCTTTACCTCTGTTAGTCGCTACAATTAGCGATGTAATGATGGCGAGGACAAGGCTCGCCAGAGCTGCGTACAGTCCAATTCTTTCCAAAGTCGCCACGTGAGTCTCCTTGATACTATTTCGGTCGGTTTGCCCGAAGTTCTCCTTCCAGTTCCCGGGTCAGCCGGCTGCGCTCGGTTGAAGCATCAGCAAGACGCGGCAAAGACAGCCGTATGAAAAGCTGGCTTCCCCCTTCTCCCCTTTCCTCGAGAAGCACCGAGAGCTGACGGTGCGGCAAATAAAGCACGAGGACCGTCCCCAGTATAAACAGGGTGCTGGCTATCCAGATGAGCGCGTTACCGGGGTCGCGGCTCACCTGAAAGCCGGAGTATTGCCCCATCCTGAGGAGTGTAAACTCCAGCCCGGCGACGACCCTGGGAACGCCTGGCTCGACCTTGTCCAGAGCGATGCGCCTCTGGTTGCCTTCAGTCCTGATGTCTATCCCGATTTCCCCGGTCTTTATCATCGGGTCATCCACGTTGGTTGCCGAGCTCAACAGATTGACGGTAAGCCCGCTACTCTCGATATTTACGATTGCCGTGAGCCGACGGAACATCGCACTTTCGGCAAGGTAGGCAAGGGCAATGTTGCCCTCGTAGAGTACATCGCCGTTTCCGATGTCGCGGATGCGTAGCTCGACTGCCGGTCCGAAGCTGGACTGATAAAAGCGGGTGCCCTCGTACCTTAAGGGGTAATTCACCCGGATGGTGCTTCGTTTCACCTCGGTTCCGTTTTTGAACAGGACTACATCACTGCGGTAGTCTTTCGGTTGTCCGTCAGGATAATAGGCATCCTCGAAGGAAGTGAGTTCCAGGGAAAGCCTGGTGCCATGTCCGACCTCGCGCCTTGAGCCTTCCGCCACAACGAAAGAGGTGTCGCGGAAACCGTAGTAGCTCCCGATTAGATAGCCGAGGACAAACAGGATGATGCTCATATGGTTGAGATAAGTACCGGCTAGAGAAAGGCGGTTTTTGTCGGCAGAAAGAAACACCCTTCCCGGCTCTTCCTGAGAGCGCACCCGGTAGCCATTTCGTCCCAGCATTTTCCGCAAAACGCCGGCGGTTTGGGACGGCGGGAGGGAGGAAGGGAAAGCCTGGGACTCCGCGCGGTAAAATGCCGGCTCCTGAACTACCGTTCTACCATTAATGCGGGAGGTGATGCTCTTCCAGCGATTGAGAGTGCATACGAGTATGTTCAGCATGAGGAGGCTACCGGCGCCCAGAAACCAGATGGAATGGAAGACGTCAAAGAGCTGTAAGAAGCGGAAGAACGGGGTTAGGGCTCCGCTTCTGGAACGCGCGACGGTGTCTATCCAGGTGGCATATGCCTGCGGGTCGGAGACGACCTCCCGGGGCACCTGAATGAGCAGAGCGCCGATCAGACTCAGGCCGGTTAGAATGAGAATTAGCGCCAGGGCGAGGCGCATCGAACACAGAAGCCGCAAAAGCCAGTTGTATGCGACTTGAAGCCCGCCCCAGAGTTGCCCTGATTCTGTTGGCTGATTCTTCAATACCGTTGCCCCGTAAGCCCCAATCGAATATTGTATGCCCTTTCTTATAGTCTAGCAATTAATGTCGTTTCCTGATTGATTGTGCTCGTGCATATTACCTCAATGGTTCGGCGACCTCCCCAAACTAGGCATAAAGTAAAGGACAGTTCAAACATTCTGCCTATTGTCACCCATCCCCACTTCGACAGCAATTTTGACATAATAAACATTGACAAGACTCCTGCTAAAGCATTATTACCAAGAACATATCAGTTGGATGTCGAATAACCTGTGGTGAACCATAGCGCGTCTAGCAACCTGGGACTAGCCCATAAGCTTGCCGCCGAGCCAGAAAAGGAACATCCCCAGCAGGACAGTTCCTGCCAGATTCTTCTTCTTGAGAGCGAAGATAAAAGTAGGTATGGCAACCAGAAACTCAATCTGGAGCGGGGTGAAGCGCCTAGGGACGCCATCGGTCAGAAGCTCAGGAAGAAGGAGGGCGGAGAGAAGCGACACCGGGATGAGGTCCAACCAGAGCACGAAAAGCTCGGGGAGCCGCCGTCCCGCCAGGACAAAAAGGGGCAGCCAGCGCGGCAGATATGTCGCGAGACCCATCCCAATGATAAGAACGATATACTCACTCTGAGACATCTAATCTATCCGAACCATGGCCTCAGTAATACTCCGATAGTCGCCGCCAGCATCGAAGCCAGAATGATGTACCAGTTCCCCGCCATCAGCAGGGACAGAGTCACCGCGAGGACGCCAGCGACAATCGCGGTGAGCACATATTTCCGCCCCCTCAGCTGAAAGACCAAGAGGCAGATGAACATCGCCGGGAAGGCGTATTCAATCCCGAATGCGTTCTGCGGGATAAAAGCTCCGCCCAGTCCACCGGCTATGGTGCTCAGTATCCAGGTGAGGTTTGCGGCTTGATTGACGACGAGCGAGGGCTTAATGCCCCAGTTTCCTTCCCTGAGATTGGCGAGATTGACGGCAAAGCTCTCATCGGTGACCCCGTAGGCGAAGAGCGAGAGCGCTCCTTTTCTCACCTGACCCAAATATATGGAAAGGGCTGAGCCCATGAGAAGATGCCTCAGGTTGACAATGAAGGTGGTGGCGATTATGGCATAAGCGTCCGCCCCCTGGGCGAGCATGGAGACGGCGATGAACTGGGAGCTACCGGCAAAGACGACGGCGGACATGAGAGCGATTTGGAAAGGGCTCAGTCCCGCTTTACCCGCCAGCACGCCAAAGGCCAGTCCGATGGGGACATAGCCCAGGCAGATGGGTAGCGCCGCCTTTAGCCCGGCGCTAAGCCATAAGTCAGAATTACTCTTACCACTCACAGCCAATATCCGAGAAGTCTGGACACAAGTTTACTTCAGGCATGATAGCGCGGTCAAAATTTATGGCGGCGTCCAGTTTTGGTTGCAGAGGTCTATTTAATATAGAGCAATTACTAGAGGAGTGGCATGAGCATCGCAGAGACACAGTTAGTTGTTATTTCAGTTGTATCGCTGGCTATTCTACATACGGTCTCCGCAGTCGCTGTTATCTTGCTTATTACCGAGAACATAAGGCTAAAAGTGTTTGCGGGACGCTTATTGGAAGAAACTCCCCAGGACAGCGAAGATAAAAGATAACCATGAAATAACCAAACGGGAACGATACTCTCGACCTGTCCAGCTTTACTTTACATTCGGATTATGGTATACTGTCTCATGCTTAGTAGGCTATGCCGACCAAGCTACGGGAAGACGCTTTCTAGGCATCAATTTTCCCAATTTTCAACGCCTCATAGTGACTGTATTTTGGGCTGAGGAGAAACGTACTGCTTATGGCAAAAAAAGACTCTGGGAAGAAAGAAGTAGCCGCCAGCGAGTACACGGCACGGGATATACAGGTGCTGGGGGGAAGGGAAGCCGTCCGCCGGCGCCCGGGCATGTACATCGGCTCGACCGACGAAAAAGGCCTCCACCACCTAGTCTATGAGATCGTCTATAACAGCATTGATGAAGCCATGGCCGGCTTCTGCAGTAAGATTAACGTCACCATCAAAGCCGACGGGGCAGTCTGCGTTGAGGATAACGGGAGGGGCATCCCCGTAGACATCCACCCCGTGACCAAGGTCTCCGCTCTCCAGACCGTGCTCACTACCCTTCACGCCGGGGCGAAGTTCGGAGGCAAGATTTATCAGGTATCGGGCGGGCTTCACGGCGTCGGGGCATCCTGTGTCAACGCCCTCTCCTCTTACTTCAAGGCCAACGTCATAAGGGAGGGCAGGCTCTACGAGATAGAGTTCAGCCGTGGCGTCCCCAAGAAACCAGTGAAGGAAGTGGGAGAAGCCTCGGGCACCGGCACCATCATCACCTTCACCGCCGACACCCAGATTTTCGGGAATGCCACCTATAGCTTCAACACCCTGGCGGAGCGCTTCAAGGAGATGGCTTACCTCAACCGGGGCGTAGAGATAAACTTCGTCGACGAGAGAACTAACCAGGAGAAGACCTTCTACTTCGAGAGCGGCATTGCCGGCTTCGTGCGCCGGCTGAACCGCAACCGTACCGTTCTCCACCGCCAGCCGGTCTACTTCCAGCAGACCGTGGACAGCACCATCGTCGAGTCGGCGCTCCAGTACAACGACGGCTTCGCCGAGCTAATCTACAGCTTCGCCAACTGCATCAACACCGTTGACGGCGGCACCCATCTCACCGGATTTCGCTCCGCTCTCACCCGGGTGCTCAACGATTACGCCCACAAGAACAAGCTCATCAAAGAGAACGAACCCAACCTCACCGGGGATGACGTCCGGGAAGGGCTTACCGCCGTGGTGAGCGTCAAGCTCCGTGAGCCCCAGTTCGAAGGACAGACCAAGGGCAAGCTGGGCAACATCGAGATTAAGGGCATCGTGGAAAGCGTGGTGGCTGACCAGCTCGGGCTTTATCTGGAAGAGCACCCCGATGATGCCAGGAGCATCATTGACAAGTGCCTCATGGTTGCCAAGGCACGGGAGGCGGCACGCAAAGCCCGTGACCTAATCATTAGGAAGAACAGTCTGGACGGTGCGATGCTCCCCGGCAAGCTGGCAGACTGCTCGGAGCAGGACCCGGCTTACTGCGAGCTATTCATCGTCGAGGGAGACTCCGCCGGCGGCTCTGCCAAGCAGGGGCGGAACCGGCGCTTCCAGGCTATATTGCCGCTCCGGGGCAAAATCCTGAACGTGGAGAAGGCTCCCCCGGACAAGATGCTTTCCCACGAAGAAGTCCGTGCTATCATCATTGCACTGGGCGCCGGGATAGATAGCGAGATGGACCTGACCAAGCTAAGATACAACCGCATCATCCTCATGACCGATGCCGATGTTGACGGCGCTCACATCCGCACCCTGCTTCTCACCTTCTTCTTCCGCCACATGACCGACCTGGTGAACCAGGGGCACCTTTTCATCGCCCAGCCACCCCTTTACCGCATCAAGACCAGCCGGACACAACACTGGCTCTACTCCGAGCAGGAAAAGGACTCCCACATGCGCCAACTGAAGGATAGAGCCAGGGTAGACGTCCAGCGCTATAAGGGTTTAGGTGAGATGACCGCCGAACAGCTCTGGGAGACGACCATGAACCCGGACACGCGCACCCTGCTCGGTGTCAACGTGGAAGACGCCGCCAAGGCGGATGAAATCTTCAACACACTGATGGGAAGTGAGGTTCCGCCGCGCAAAGCTTTCATCCAGTCCCACGCCCAGAAGGTAAAAAATCTGGATGTCTAGCACTGGTTACCCAAATTAGCTGAAGCGCTCGTGTCCTTCGACAGGCTCAGGACAAGCGGAGAGAAAAACCATCTCTCTTAGTCTATCTTCTGGTAGAGTTGATGCTTCTTGATATATTCGGCGACTGCTTCTGGCACCAGTTGACTCACCGAAAGTCCCCGTGCCACCCTTTCTCGGATAACCGTGGCGCTGATATTGATGACGGGACTGAAGAGAACAGTCGTCCTTAAGGCTATTCCTGGAATCACCTTATCCAGAGCTTTGAGGTCGGGGACAGGATAGCCCGCCCGGGGCATCGCAACCAGTTTACAGAGCTTCACCAATCGCGGAGGCTCACGCCAGCCGGGTAAAGCCAGTAGGTTGTCCCAGCCCAAGATGAAGAATAGCTCGTCACCCTCTTTCAAGTCCTTCCTGAGCTCCGCTATGGTATCAACCGTATAGGAAGGCCCCGGTCTCTCTACCTCGGTGAGAGAAAGCCGAAAATGGGGATAGTCCTTAATGGCGAGCCGAACCATTGCCACACGGTGCTCTGCCGGGGTGATGGCTCTATCCCCCTCTTTCAGATAGGGCACCCCGGCGGGCACAAAGAGGACCTCGTCAAGACCAAGCTTCAGACGGACGGCTTCTGCCAGCCTCAGGTGCCCCAAGTGAGGCGGGTCAAAGGTGCCCCCCAGCACTCCGATTTTCATCTCAAATCGTTTTCCTTGGTGTCAACTCCGGTTGCGCCCCTTCGCTACGGGACGCAGCACCGGGAGTTCAGATTTCGGAGTCTCTCTAGGCGGAACCGAACGAAGAAGCTTAACTGTCTCGCACACAAGCTCCGGCACGCCCTTGCCACTGGACGCCGAGATAAAAAAGACCCTGGCCCCAACCTTGGCAAAGCTGATACGTATGGACTCAAGCCGGCTTGCCACCTGAGGCAGGTCAATCTTGTTTACAGCAACGAGTTGAGGCTTCCGGGCAAGCTCACGGTCAAAAAGCTCAAGCTCGGTGTTAATCCTGAGCATATCCGCCACCGGAGAAGCCGAGTTGCCATCGATAAGATGGATGAAAGCCCGGGTGCGCATGGCGTGGCGGAGGAAGTCATGTCCCAGACCCCGCCCCAGATGGGCACCATCAATCAGACCAGGGATTTCGGCGGCAACGAAGCTCTCGTTATTCAATGTGACCACTCCCAGCACCGGCTCTCTGGTGGTGAAGGGGTAATCGGCTATTTTGGGTCGGGCGTGGGAGATTCGGGAGAGGAGAGTGGACTTACCGGCGTTGGGATAGCCGATAATGCCGCAGTCGGCGATGAGCCTCATCTCCAGAACGGCGAACTTTATCTCGCCCGGTCTCCCTGGCTCGGTGCTCTCTGGTGCTTGGTTCGTCGAGGACGCGAAATGGACGTTGCCCCGCCCACCCCTGCCGCCGCGCACCGCCACGACCTCCTCGCCCGCTTCTTTCAGGTCGGCAAGAAAAGTCAGGTCGTTCTCGGCGTCGCCGGTAAATACCATAGTGCCGACGGGGACTCTGAGTCTCAGCGGCTCACCACGCTTGCCCGCCATCTTCTTGCCTCTGCCGTTACCGCCGTTCTGAGCACGGTAGAGGCGGTTGTTGCCAAGTGAGTCGAGGTCATTGAGTGTTGCGTCGGCTGAGAAGATAATGTCTCCTCCGTCGCCACCGTCACCACCGTCCGGACCGCCGAAGGGGACGTACTTCTCATGCCGGAAACTGGCTGAGCCACTGCCCCCGCCACCTGCCTTTATTCTGATTCTGACTCGGTCAAACACAAGCCACGCTTCTAGAGATGACGATTAGTGTTCAGCAAGACTCTCGGGTGTAGTGTTAGGATTTAACGAGGTAACAATAGAGGAAAAGTTTACCTGAGTCTGTTGCCACTGTCAATCCGAACTCGGGTGCTTGGACTTAAACTGTGCAAAAACCATACAAAAACTATAGTGTAATGGCTTAGAACCATACAATAACAGCCCGTGCTCGCTGCGGGCACTCATTCAAACGGGAGGACATTCGTCTAGCTCAAAAGGAATTATGCTATAATGTGAGTTCATCGGGGCGTAGCGCAGTTGGTTAGCGCGCAGCGTTCGGGACGCTGAGGTCGGTGGTTCAAATCCACTCGC
>JAZDNC010000029.1:0-3970 GCA_043800335.1 Chloroflexota bacterium | reverse complement strand
ACGAAGACAAGGATAAGCCTTTCAGTGATGAGGACCGCACCCGGCTCAAAATCGTAGCCTTTGAGGACTGGATTGAGGCTCTGACTCAGGACCCGGACAAGAAGGTAGAGATTTATCTCACCGATGAAATGAAGGCATGGGCGAGGAAGAAAATTCAGGGAGGCTAGACTCTATGAATCAAGGTAGTATCGGGGTCGGCTTGATGGGGCTGGGCACCATCGGCACTCAGGTAGCCAGGGTCTTAGCCGAGAAGCCCGACCTGCTGGCGGAGCACGTGGGAGCGCCCGTCGTCCTGCGCCGGGTTAAGGTGAGGGACGTATCCAGGGCAAGGGCACGGGCGGGCTGGCTTGCGCCTGAGCTTTTTGCCACTGATGAGGATGAGTTTTTTAAGACGCCGGGACTGGACATCGTGGTCGAGCTAATCGGCGGGGAGCACCCCGCTTATGAGTACATCAAGAGGGCAATCAGAGACCACCATCACGTGGTCACGGCGAACAAAGAGGTCCTTGCCAAGCATCTGGCTGAGCTCCGGAGTCTGTCCCAGAAGCACAACGTCTGGCTCCGCTTTGAAGCCAGCGTCGGCGGCGGTATTCCCCTGATTTCCCCGTTTCACTTTGATTTGGCGGCAAACAAGATAAAGAGTGTCCATGCCATCATCAACGGCACGACCAACTTCATTCTGACCCGCATGGAGAAAGATGGCGCCGAGTTTCAGGAGGCACTCAAAGAAGCCCAGCGCCGCGGCTATGCCGAAGCCGACCCGAAGAACGATATTGAAGGGATAGACGCCGCCTACAAGCTGGCGATACTGGCGTCATTAGCCAGCCATAAACATGTGAAGCCCGAGGACGTCTATCACGAAGGTATCTCCCGCATCACCAGCCACGACTTCCGCTACGCCCGGGAGCTAGGCTTCGCCATAAAGCTACTCGCCATCGCCAAGAATGACGGGGACTCGGTTGAGGTGAGGGTGCACCCCGTCTTCATCCCCGAGGACTCCATGCTGGCGAGTGTGAATGATGTCTATAACGCCATCCTGGTGGAGGGCGACCTGGTGGGTAAGGTGCTCTTCTTTGGTGAGGGCGCCGGGCCCAAACCCACTTCAAGCGCCGTGGTCGCCGACATCATTACCGAAGCCCAGGATATCACGCTTGGTGTGGGTAACCGCACCCGCTGGCAGATGGCGCGGAGCGCATCTATCAAGCCCATGTCCAGAATTGAGACCCGCTATTACTTCCGGATGAGGCTGGTTGACCGGTTCGGGGTTCTGGCCCAGATTGCCCGGGTCTTTGGCGCTAACCGCGTTAGCATCGCCTCGGTCATTCAGAAAGAGACCGATAACTCCTCCCAGACTGCAGAGATTGTCCTGATGACCCATACCGCCAGCGAAAGGGCAGTCCAGCAGACCCTGAAAAGACTCAGGTCACTTCCCGTGGTCAAAGAAGTCAGTAACTTTATTCGCGTGGAAGCCTAGGAAAGATAAGATGAAAACCGGGGTTTTAGCCCGTTACAAAAAGCTTCTGCCGGTTACCCGCAAGACACCGATGTTTACGCTGGGTGAGGGGGATACACCACTGGTCAGGTGCCCCGCTCTGGAGAAGCTTGCCGGCTGCGCCGAGCTCTACTTCAAGCTGGAGGGCTGTAATCCCACCGGCTCGTTCAAAGACCGGGGCATGGTAATGGCAGTTGCCAAAGCCGTGGAGGAGGGCAGTCGGCAAATCATGTGCGCCTCGACGGGCAACACCAGTGCCTCGGCGGCGGCTTACGCCGCCTACTTAGGGCTCGGCGCCATTATTATTATCCCCGGCGGACACATTGCCCTGGGTAAGCTGGCACAGGCAATCGTCTATGGTGCTAAAATTATCGCCGTCAAGGGCAATTTTGACGAGGCTTTAAAGATAGTCCGGACGCTCACTGAAAAGCACCCCGTCGCCTTGGTGAACTCCATTAACCCTTTCCGCATTGAAGGACAGAAGACCGCCGCCTTTGAGGTGGTGGATGCAATGGGAGATGCCCCGGACTACCTCTTCATTCCGGTGGGGAACGCCGGCAACATCACCGCCTACTGGAAGGGTTTTAAAGAGTATTACGAGTTGGGGAAGGCAAAGAAGAAGCCCCAGATGATGGGCTTTCAGGCGGAGGGTGCCGCTCCCATCGTGAGGGGATACCCTATCGAGAACCCGGAGACTGTCGCCACCGCTATCAGAATCGGGAATCCGGCGAGCTGGCAGAAGGCGGTTCAGGCGCGGGATGAGTCCGGCGGCTTGATTGACATGGTGAGCGATAACGAAATCATGTCCGCCTATAAACTTCTAGCCGCGAAAGGTGGTATCTTTGGGGAACCCGCCTCGGCAGCCTCTTTCGCCGGACTAATCAAGCTCGTCCGGAAGGGGATGGACTTCTCCAGCAAGAGGGTGGTCTGTGTCATCACCGGGAACGGGCTTAAAGACAGCGATATTGCTATTAAGGGAAGCGAGGCTTCGGTCACGGAACTGCCGGCGGAGCTTAAAGTTATTGAGAAAGCACTGGGCTGGGGATAAAAATGGCTTATGATGAAGAGAGAATAAAAGAAGCGGTAACCAACATTATTCTGGGTATCGGCGAAAACCCTGAGCGGGAGGGGCTTAAGCACACGCCCCTCCGCGTCGCCGAGATGTACACCGAGCTTTTCTGCGGGATGGACAAAGACCCGGTTGAGGAGCTTCAGGTGGGCTTCCAGGAGGGACACCGCGAGATGGTTATCGTTAAGGATGTCCCCTTCTACTCCATGTGTGAGCACCACCTCCTGCCCTTTTACGGGGTTGCCCATGTCGGCTATATCCCCAACACCGTGGGGCGGGTGGTCGGGGTGAGCAAGCTGGCGCGGGTGGTTGAGATTGTCTCGCGCCGTCCCCAGCTTCAGGAGAGAATGACTGCCCAGATTGCCGATGCCATCGTCAAAGGCTTGAATCCCGATGGGGTCGCCGTTGTGGTTGAAGCTGAGCACCTCTGCATGATAATGCGGGGAATCAAAAAGCCGGGTAGCTCGGTGGTTACCTCGGCTATCCGGGGTGTCTTTAGAAGAAATGCCGCCAGCCGTGCCGAGTTCTTCTCGTTGATTGGGAAGAAGTAGGAACTAGGAGTAGTTCTCTATTTGCCTATAGAAGCTGGATAAACTTGAGCACCTACCGTTTGTAGTTGCCGATAGAAAGTCACTTCTATCTATTTTGCTACACAAGCTCTCGATGCAGTGTTCGCTTTTGTCATAATCAAACCCGCAGAGACTGTATATCCTAACGATTTCCTTTGATGGTCTGAAGAAAAATTTCTGAGGGTCAATGCTCTGCAAATCAACTTTCAAGTGCTGGTTGATAAATGCGACAGTTAATTTCGAGTTTATTTTTTGAAAGAGGTTATACATTGCCAGAAACCAAGCTTCTATTTCCATGATTGAGTAGTAAAGTTTAATTTTGTTAGGATAATTCATCTGTTTAATTACGGTTTTGTGACTTTTAATGAGTTCATTAGAAACTGGTTCGCTTATCACACCTCGCGAACGCTTCTCGTAAGCTTCGGAATACAGGTCTCTCAAACCAACAATCTCGTAAAACCCCTTCTCAATCAATCCTTTTTCTCTATCACGGATTGCTGTCAAAACTGTTTCATCATTATGGACATCTATAATCATGAAGTGTAATTGAGGGTCTGGGCACGAGAAGGAATATGGCTTTTTTGCTAGGCTACCTGCATTCAGCTTGAAACATTCGAAGCTAAGTTTTGAGTAGGCTTTGAGCATCTTGAGAAGCGTGCGGACAAAAATTAATTCTGTTTGACCCTCAGTAAAAATAGCGATTTTCTTCATTGTCTAGAGAAACGTTGTAAATAGTAGTTCGTTGCAAAGAAGTCAAAGTTGCTTAAGCCGGTGAGTTCAAAACTACGGAACAGTTTTGGAGAATTCCTGTAATTGTAAACTCTAGATACTTCGCCAACG
>JAZDNC010000015.1:0-13661 GCA_043800335.1 Chloroflexota bacterium | reverse complement strand
AAGCTACCCGGGTCTTCTACCGCAAGCTGGGCTACCGCGAGGTATCCCGTATTAAAGATTTCTATGCCCCGGGTGATGACCAGATAGTTTTTGAGAAGAGATTTTAGCGTGTAGACAGGTAAAAGAATACATTTTCAAGTCGCTGTCTTACCTTAGCCTATGATTCAAGGCTCACCTGAACGTTCTTGACCGGCTTTCTACCCCGCTCGCCCTGAGCCTGTCGAAGGGCGAACTTATGTTCCTGCCGCTGTGGCTCGATAGGCTCACCATGAAGCGGATTTCTAACTATCATGGGTAGAGGGGGATGCCCTGTCCCTTCTGGTTTATCCCTCAATGATGCCGATAAGCCTCAGTCCCTGTATCATCATGTTCACCCCGATTGCGGCAAGGAGCAGATTTAAGACCCGCGAGATAGCCATGATGCCGCCGCGCCCGATGAGTCTGGCGATGCGCTCACCGGCAAGAAAGATGACCCAGTTGACCAGCATGTTTAGGACGAAAGCTAAGAGTACAAGGTAAAGGGGGAAGTTGTTCGAGAGCAGGAGCAGGGTGGTGATGGTCGCCGGGCCAACGGTGATGGGCGTGCCGATGGGCACCACCGCCATCATGTCCGACCTGATTACCTCAATGAAGTGACCGGTGGTCATGAATCTGATGGAGAGGATGAGTAAAATCAGTCCGCCGGCAATGGCGAAAGCCCCGACGGAGATTCCCATCAGAGACAGGACGAGCTTCCCCAGAAGAAGAAAAGCCAGACCGACCGCCGTCGCCGTGAGCGCTGCCAGGTGAATCATCTGCCGGCGCTGTCCGGGCGTCAGCCCCTCACTCAGGCTGACAATGACGGGCAGATTGCCGATGGTGTCAATCACCACGAAGAGGGGCACAAAGGTCAAAAGAAATGAATTAAACCAGCTATTCGTCATAGATAAACTCGAATTTAATGTATAATAATAGAGACAGGATGTCAATGAATGTCTTTTGTCTTTGTTCTTAAGGAGGTAAGACATGGCGGAAAAGAAGGTGGTCATCTATTCCACACCAACCTGACCCTACTGCAAACGGGCGAAAGAGTATCTTTCGCAAAAAGGCATCCAGTACACCGATTTCAATGTCGCTCAGGATAGAGTTAAGGCGAAGGAGATGATTGATAAATCGGGGCAGATGGGGGTGCCGGTCATCCTGATAGATAGCGACATGGTTATCGGTTTTAACCAGGTGAAACTGGAAGAGCTTCTCGCCAAATAGTCTTCCCGGGCAGAATATGATTTATGACATCATGATTATCGGCGCCGGGCCTGCCGGGCTCTCGGCGGCGGTCTATGTCGCTAGGAAAAAGCTAAACGCCGTTCTGGTGAGCGCCGATATCGGCGGGCAGGTTAATAACAACTCCGGCGTTGAGAATTACCTTGGCTATCAGTTTATCGAGGGTCCCGAGCTGATTAGCAAATTTCAGGAGCAGGTGAGCAAATTCCCCATTGAGCAAAAGATTGGCGAATCTGTCACTGAACTCCTGAAGATAAAGGGTGGTTTTGAGGCGGCAATCGGCTCCGGGGAGCGCATCCAGGCGAAGGCGGTGGTGCTGGCTACCGGGAAGCGCCCCAAACGGCTCAACGTCCCGGGGGAAAAGGAGTTCATGGGGCGGGGGGTGACCTACTGCGCTATCTGCGACGGTCCTCTTTTCGCCGGGGAAAAGGTGGCGGTGGTGGGTAACGGTAACCTGGCGCTGGAGGCGGCGCTGGACATGGTTAACCTCGCCGAACACATATCTTTTATCTGCCCCAGAGAACTTGTGGGCGATGTCGCCCTCGTTTCCAAGCTTAAGGCAGCCAAGAACGTGACCATATATACCGGCTGGCAGGTAGAGGGAATCAGCGGGGATAAGTTTGTCGGAAGTCTTAGTCTAAATAATCTTGAGACCGGCGCCAAGAAAAAGCTTGCCTTGAGGGGAGTCTTCATCGAGGTCGGTCTTGAGCCAAGCTCGGACATGGCGAGCTCTCTCGTTAAGCTAAATCAGAGGGGTGAGGTACCAATTTCCTGTGCCTGTGAAACGACACTCCCCGGGCTTTTTGCCGCCGGGGATGTCACCGATGTCTCCGGAAAGCAGATAATCATCGCTGCCGGGGAGGGTGCCAAGGCGGCGCTCTCCGCTCACCGCTATTTACAATATCTTAGCTAAAGTCTGCCCTACCATTTTTGAAGACAACAAGCTGGCGTCACAAAGACGAAAGGACTATATCTCGAATCGTCTAGCGATGCCGACGGGATATAGTCCCTGTATCGCGAGTATTAAACCGAAAAAGCGAAGTTGCTGGCAACTGCCGGCTTCTAACTGCCTCAACCCCTGAAGACCGGGCGCGGGGGTACTGCCAGATATTTCTCCGGGTTGGCGTCAAAGGTTTTCTTACAGCCCGGGGCGCAGAAGTAATACTTCTTACCCTTATACTCGGCAACCAGCTTTGACTTGGTATCGTCTACCATCATCTTGCAGACTGGGTCTAAGACCATTGCCACGTAATGCCTCCTTAGTTATAACTATATTATACTACACTGCAGTATCAGTTGAAAAATCTCCGTTCACTTGTTACCCCTGCGGAAGCAGGGGTCTAAGGGAAATGAAATATCCTGACATTGTTCTTGGTTGTAAGGTTTAGATTCCCGTTCACGGTGAACCCGTTCACTTCGTGGTTCACCCTGAAGAGATTCACCATGAATGGGTGACTCAATGGAACCAGGGTGAATCTGCTTTCTCGGGAATGACATTATGAGGAGATGGCAAATGTCATGCTGATGATGGAAGCTCGTCTTGGCTAGTCTGGCTATCGCTCACATATCTCAGCCACCAGCAGATTGAGGGCAAGCTCCTCTTCATATCTCCCGGTCTTGATAGCGAGATCAGTAGCCAGAAGTTTTTCATAAAAGTCCCTGATTTGGTTAAAGCCGTAGCGGTTTACCTGAGTAAGGGTCTTCTGCCAGGCGAAGTCAGGTATGCCCAGCTTGCCCTGAACCTCCGGTCTGGATTTCCCTTCCGCTATGAGGTCGCTGGCTCTAACGATGAATTGGAGCTGGCGGGCGATAAGATAGAGGATATGGGAGGGGGTTTCCCCGTCCCGGAGTAACTTCTCCAGAAGTGCGGCGGCGCTTTCGAGGTTGCCTTCCAGCAGGCTGTCAATCAGGGTAAAGACGCTGGTCTCGCGGGCATCGCTCACCAGCAGGCTCACGTCGGACGTCTCAATCTGCCGCCCTGAGGTAAAGAGCACCAGCTTCTCTATCTCGCCAGACAGGCTCCAGAGGTTGCTCCCCACCAGCCGGGCGAGGAGTTCTTTTGCCGCGGCGGATATGCTACCACCCCTGTCTTTCACCCCCTGCTCAATCCATGCCCTCAGCCTCATCCCCTTTAAAGAGGGGTAGGAGAGTATCTTGGCATTCGTCTTGATGGCGGCGAAAAGGCTATTATCGTCTTTCAACTCACTTTCTACCAGCACCAGTATGGTGCTCGGGGGGATGCCGTTGATAACACCGGCGAAGGCTTGTCCGATACCTGCTTCATTACCTGCTTTGCGAGGTCTGGTAGCGTCAGCCCGGCTCCCCGCTTGGAAGCGCCACAGCAGTCCTTTGACCACTACCAGCCGCTTTTCGGCAAGGAATGGTAACGTCGCTACCACTGCTCTAAGCTCATCGGGATTGAGGCTCTCACCCTCCAGAAGGGCGGTGCTCGCCACTGCATCCGCACCAAGCCCCTTCTTTAGCTCTCTCAAGAACTCGTTCTGTGAGAAATCGTCTTCCCCGTGAAGGATATAAAGCAAACCTGTCTCGCTATTCCCGTCTTTCGGGCGTCTTTACTCTGAGTGTTCTCAGCCGTCGCATCAGCTCGGCTGATTCACTGTTGTACCTAGTTTTGGCAAGTGTGTTATAAATTACATCAAAAGATTTGGGGTCGTCAATTCTCCCTGACCTTATCATCTCCCGGGCTTTCTCCTTGGCGCGCCTGACCTCACTGGTTTTCAGCCACCATGCCGTCCCGAGTCCAATCGCAGTAACGCCGAGCACTGAGGCGATACATACAAAAAGGGCGTTTAATGACCTCGGGAGGAGGTCATTAGTCCCGCCATAAAGTCCTGCTTCCATCCTGATTTCCCCCTGTGGTAAGGGAATTCAGATTGCGGAGGTGCTCTAACCAGAAGTCAGCTTATTTTACCACACAGGACGGATATTCCCATCAAGTATTGAAGGCGAAAGGCTGAGGGGGTAAAATACAGGTAAATTCCGGCTCTTATCCCTCGGAGCTAAGGGCTAGAAAGACGCGTGAGTCTGGACTTTGGCATCATCGGGCTGGCAGGTAGCGGTCGGACGACGGTTTTCAGTGCCCTGACCGGCGTCGTTACGAGCGGTGGTCAGGAGTCTTCCCCTCGTATCGCTACGGCTAAGGTGCCCGATAGCCGTTTGGGGGTGCTCGCCGACATGTTCCCCGGGCGGAAGGTCGTCCCGGCAGAGGCCAGATACCTTGACATCGGCGCTTCGCTGAAGACCCTGGCTGAGGGTGGTGGTATCGGTGGTAAGCTACTCGGCGAGCTGAGTCAGGTTGACGCCCTCCTCGAGGTCGTACGTGCCTTTCAGAATGATAGGATACCTCTTCCTGAGGGCGGACTGGATGTGGGGCGGGACATTTCCAGTTTGAATTCCGAACTCGCCTTCTCCGACCTCCTGATTATCGAAAGAAGACTGGAGCGGCTTGAGGTCTCATTGAGAAGCGCCAAGCCCGCGGATAGAACACCTCTGGTTAAGGAGCAGACGCTACTTTTGAGGCTTAAGAAAGAACTGGAGGGTGACCGTCCCCTGAGGGAGCTTTCGCTGAGCCCGGAGGAGGCCCGGGTTATTGCCAACTACCAGTTCCTTACCGCCAAGCCCCTGCTCATCGTTATTAACATCGGCGAGAAGGACATCTCGCGCGCTGATGCAGTGGAAGCAGAGCTAAAATCCCGTTACTCTCGTCCTGGGTGTCTCCTGACCGCACTTTGCGCCGGGCTGGAATCTGAGCTTGCTCAGCTTGACAGCGAGACCCAGCTCAGCCTGCGCGCGGAGTACGGGTTAAAGGAGTCAGGACGGGACAGGGTGATTCGTCTTTCTTATGAGCTTCTGGGGCTGGTCTCGTTTCTTACTGTGGTCGGTGATGAGATAAGAGCCTGGCCCATCCCGAACGGCACTATCGCCCTGAAAGCCGCGGGCAAAGTCCACACTGACATGGAGAGGGGTTTCATCCGGGCTGAGGTGGTCAGTTTCGCTGACCTGGTCGCCTCAGGCAGTCTGGCGGAGGCGCGTAAACGGGGACTCCTCCGCGCTGAGGGCAAGAACTACGTAGTTAAAGACGGAGATGTTATCAATTTTCTTTTCAATGTCTAGAGGAAGATATGCCTATATACAAAATAGAGATTCGCTTTAAAAAAGGGTTTAGCGACCCCCGAGGTTCTGGACTGGTCAAGGACATCGCTGACCTGGGCGTAAGCACAGTCGCTCAGGCAAGCGTCGGCGATGTCTACTGGCTGGAAGGTGATTTAAGTCCTGACCAACTTGAGCGTATCGGCAAAGACCTTCTCGCCGACCCCCTGACGCAGGAGTACCGTATCGGTAATGGTCACCGGACTAAAGGGGGCCATTCGGTTGAGGTTGCCTTTAACCCCGGGGTAAGCGACCCGGTGGAAGGGACGGTGATGAAAGCAGTCCGTGACCTGGGGATTACGGGGCTTAAGTCCGTCAGGACGGGCAAAAGGTATATCATCCAGGGCAGGCTCAAAGCCGGGGAGATTCACCTTATCACCCAGAGGCTTCTCGTCAATCCCATCGTCCAGCACGTGGTGACCGGAGAAATCACAGGTTTCCCTGAACCACCCCGTTATGAGTTCAGTCTCAGGGAGTTGGAGCTCCTCTCCGCCGATGAGAAGAGACTGAGTCAGATAGCCGGGGAATACGGCTTCAGTACCCCCGAGGTGAAAGCCATTACCGGCTACTTCCGTAAACTCGGACGCAATCCCACCGACGCCGAGATTGAGACCCTGGCGCAGACCTGGTCGGAGCACTGCGTCCACAAGACCTTCAGAGGGAGAATTACCTGTGACAAGGGTGAAATTATAGACAACCTGCTCCGGGCGACGGTGATGCGGGTAACCCGAGAGCTTGACAAGCCCTGGTGTCTTTCGGTTTTTGAGGACAACTCCGGCGTAATTGAGTTTGATGAAGAAAATGCCCTTTGCTTTAAGGTTGAGACGCACAACCATCCCTCGGCAGTTGAGCCTTACGGGGGTGCCGCTACCGGCATCGGTGGCGTTATCCGCGACATCCTGGGTACCGGTCTTGCCGCCAAGCCCATCGCTAATACCGATGTCTTCTGCTTCGCTCCACCTGATTATCCCTATGAGAAGCTCCCTCCGGGCGTTTTACACCCGCGCCGCATCTTCAAAGGGGTGAGGGCGGGAGTAGCCGATTACGGCAATCGGCTGGGCATCCCTACCCTGAACGGCGCTATCCTTTTTGATGAGGACTATCTGGCTAATCCCCTGGTCTACTGCGGCACGGTGGGGCTCTTGCCCAAAGAGGTCTGCCGCCGGGGCGAGCAGAAGCCGGGCGACCTCGTCGTCCTAATCGGTGGCGGTACTGGCCGGGACGGCATCCACGGGGTGACCTTCGCCTCGACCGAGCTTACCGGTGAATCGGTAACTGCCTCTTTCAGTGCCGTCCAGATTGGTAATCCCATCGTTGAGAAGAAGCTCATTGACGTCCTTATGAAAGCCAGGGAAAGAAGGCTCTTCCGCCGCATTACCGACTGCGGGGGTGGTGGTCTTTCCTCGGCGGTGGGTGAGATGGCAGAAACGACCGGGGTCAGAGTCTATCTGGACAGGGTGCACCTTAAGTATGCCGGGCTGAGTTACACTGAAATCTGGATATCCGAGTCCCAGGAGCGGATGGTGCTGGCGGTGCCGCCCGAGTGTGTCCGTGAGCTATTAGACCTCTGCGAGAAACGGGAGCTTGGAGCCTCGGTCATTGGGGAGTTCACCGATGATAGGAGACTCAAGCTATTCTATGAAGGAAGACTGGTCGGTGACCTGCCTATGGAGTTTCTGCATGGCGGGCGTCCCCAGCTTGAGAATGAAGCTGTCTGGGAAGCCTCGAAGTTTGCCGAGCCGGACTTCCCCCAGCCCAAGGATTTGAAAGAAGCTTTATTAAGAGTTCTCTCTGACTGGAATATCTGCAGTAAGGAATGGGTCATCCGTCAGTATGACCACGAAGTCCAGGGCGGGAGTGTACTCAAGCCCCTTCAGGGCAGGCAAAATGATGGGCCTGGCGACGCCGCCATTATCCGCCCCATCCTTGGCTCAAACAAAGGGGCAATCATCGCCTGCGGCATCAACCCGAACTACGGTAAGATTGACCCCTACTGGATGGCGGCGTCGGCTATTGACGAAGCCTTGCGTCAGGTCATTGCTGTGGGGGGGAGTCTTGAACGCATCGCTCTTCTTGATAACTTCTGCTGGGGTAGAACCAGCCGTCCCGAGATGCTGGGGGCTTTAGTCCGCGCCGCTCAGGCCTGCTATGACATGGCGAAAGTCTTTGGCACGCCATTTATCTCGGGGAAGGACAGCCTGAACAACGAATTTGAGTACGAGGGGAAGGTCATTTCAATTCCCCACACTCTTCTCATCTCCGCCCTGGGCGTTATGGCTGATGTCAAAAAGGCTATCTCCATGGACTTCAAGCGGACGGGCGACCTCATTTATCTTATCGGCACCACGCAGAAGGAGCTGGGTGGCTCAGCTTATTTAAAGACCCTCGGTTTCACTGCTAATAGTGTGCCCCGGGTAAACCCTGAGAAAGCTATGAAGCTCATGGAGAGCCTGAGCCGGGCGACGGCAAAGGGGCTGGTGAGAGCCTGCCACGACCTGAGTGACGGTGGTCTCGCTGTCGCCCTTGCCGAGATGGCTTTTGCCGGGGGATTAGGCGCCCGGGTTCATCTCAAGTTGGTGACCCTTGATGAGAAGATGACGCGGGATGACTTTATCCTTTTCTCGGAATCCAACAGCCGGTTTCTGGCTGAGGTAGCCCCGGAGAATCAGACTGGGTTTGAAAATCTGATGGCGGGTTCCGCTTTCGCCCGTATCGGTGAGGTGACAGGAGTTGACAGAGTCGAGATATTCGGGCTCAAGGGCGGGCTGGTCATGAGTGCCACTCTCCCGGAGCTTAAAGAAGCCTGGCAGAAGCCCCTCCGCTGGTAGGAATGTGAGATGGGAAAAGTAAGGGTTCTTATACTTCGGGCGCCGGGAACAAACTGTGACGAGGAAGCCGCATTTGCCTTTGCAGAGGCGGGGGCTGAGGCATCACTGGTTGAGGTCGGCGAGCTTATCCGCCGTGAGAAGCGTCTTCCCGACTATGGGATACTGGTTATCCCCGGCGGTTTCACCTACGGCGACGACATCTCCGCGGGCAAAGTGCTGGCTAATGAACTCAGGCTCAAGCTGGGCGCCGAGCTACCCGGATTTCTTGAGGGGGGTAGACTTATCCTCGGCATCTGTAACGGTTTCCAGATTCTGGCTAAAGCCGGGGTTCTGCCGGGCACCAGAGAGACTCCCCTGACCCTGACCAACAATGACTCGGGGCGGTTTGAGTGCCGCTGGGTCTATCTCAAAGTTAACCAGTCCAGTCCCTGTGTCTTTACCAAAGACATAGAAAGGATGTCTCTCCCGGTGGCTCACGGCGAGGGGAAAGTCATCGCACTGGGAGCACTCCCTTCCACCCAGACGGTGCTTTTCTATACCGATGAAAAGGGGAATGTCACCGAGTCCTATCCTGAAAATCCCGGTGGCTCGGCGGGCGGCATCGCCGGCATCTGTGACCCTACCGGTCGTGTCTTTGCCCTCATGCCTCACCCGGAGCGTCATATCCGGGCGACCCAGCACCCGCACTGGACAAGAGGGGGTGAGAGCAGTAGCGAGGGGGATGGCTTCCGAGTATTCCGAAACGCGGTCAGGTGGGCTTCAAAGCTTTAGGGAAAAGTGAAACATCGATAATAGATGACAGCTCTAGGAAGGAGTCGGTCGATGTTCCAGAAAATCAAGTCGCTTACCTTCAGGCGTTCCGTTGCGCTTCTCCTCATCGTTATCCTGGGCTTTCTCGCCGTTTTCTCAATCCCGAGTCTTATTGTCCTCATCAAGAATGAGATTCTGGCGGAGCCGATGTGGCTTATGAATGTCGAGAAGATACGCGCCGTCCTGGACCTCGTGCTCTGGATTCTGATTGTAGTCGAGCTTATGGACTCAGTCAGGGTCTACCTGGAGGAGAAAGGACTTCACTTGGAGACGGTTCTTTCAATTGCGCTGGTCGCCATGGCAAGGAAGATTATCGCGGTGCGACTACGCGACTACGAGCCAATCATGGTACTGGGCATGGCAGCGCTTTTTATCGGTCTGGGGATAACCTACTATCTGGTCAGGAAAAGCCGCGCCTTCCCCGGGGGTGGGGAAAAGCAGGAGTAGCTTAGGTCCCCCTTGCTAAAGGGTGTAAAATTATTGTTGGTCAAAACTGTCCCGAGCTAGTGGGAGGAGTGTGAAGCGGTGTTCAAATTTATAAAGGAATTCAATTACGAGAGGGTAGCTAGCCGTATCCTGATGGTGCTTATGGGGCTCGTGACATTCCTTTCTATTTTAGACCTCATCTATATCATATATCAGGAGATACTTGACCAGCCGGTTGGTCTTATCAAGGTAGATAGACTGGAGCATGTGCTGGGTAATTTCCTCTGGGTGCTCATTGCTCTTGAGTTATTCGCCACCGTCAGGGCTTACATCAGGCACCGCCACTTTCATGTGGAAAGAATCCTTCTGGTTAGCCTGGTAGCGGTTAGCCGTAAGTTAATTGTGCTTAATATTCATGAACTCGGCGGTGCGACTCTTGTCGGGCTTGCGGCAATTGTAGCCGCGCTGTGTATCGGCTATTTCCTGATTAGGAGGTGCCCGCCGCGGTCAATTCGTGAGGAGGAGGAGTTTGAACGGGCTTACCGGGAAGAAGAGGAGAAGTCCGAAAAGTAAGTCCACAGGGTAATCATTGATGGACTGGATTCTGCCGGGGAGGGTGAAATCCCTCCCCGGGTGATTTTAGGAAAGCTTGTTACAGCGCAGCATACGGCAAAAAATGGCAGTATAATGCCGTATTATTGGGTGTAAAATATTGACAGTAGCTATAATACATGCTATATTTATGCGGTATAGGGTAGCCGATTACCGAAAGCCAGAGTCATGGCTTTTTCTTAAGTGTTATCGGAAAGCCCTCATGTTTCAGATTAAAGCTAGGTGGTGGCTGAATGAAAAGGGTGCTGGTTAACGAAAAGGTCTGTATGGCTTGCGGGCTCTGCGAGGTCTACTGCAAGCTTGAGCACTCCCGCTCCAAAGACTTGGTCAAGGCGTTTCGGGTGGAGTCGCCTTGTCCCCTCTCGCGGGTGCATCTGGAAGAGAAAAAGCCGGTCTCTTTCTCGGTGCGCTGTCTACACTGCGATGAGCCGGCGTGTGTCTATGCCTGCCTCACCGGCGCGCTCCATAGAGACGAAAAAAGTGGTATCATCTTGGTAGATGAGGCGAAGTGCATGGGTTGCTGGACCTGCGTCCTTGCCTGTCCCTACGGTGCTATCATACAGGATAAGGAGCAACACCACATTGTGAAGTGTGACCTGTGTTCGGGTAAAGACACGCCGGTCTGCGTTGCCAATTGCCCCAACGAAGCTTTAACCTTTGCCGAAAGTAAGTAGAAATATCCCCTATTTTTAAGGTTAGAAGATGGTTGTTGTTATTGATTACGGCGCCGGGAACCTGAGGAGTGTGGTTAATGCCATCGCCGTGCTGGGCTATGAGTCAAGGGTGACCAATGACCCTGCGGTGGTAGAGACTGCTACTTCGGTCATTCTGCCCGGGGTAGGCGCCGCCGCCGATACCATGGCGGGTCTAAAAGCAAAGGGGCTCCCCGAGGTAATCTGCCGTTACATCGCCGGAGGCCGTCCTTTTCTGGGAGTGTGCATCGGTTTACAGGTTCTTTTCAGCGGCAGTGAAGAAGGGGGATGGCAGGATTGCCTGGGGGTAATTCCGGGTAAGGTAGAGAGGTTCCCGCCCGGGCTCAAGGTGCCCCACATGGGCTGGAACCAGGTGCGCCAGCTCAAAAATCATTCCCTGTTTAGGGACATCCCCGATAGCACTAACTTCTATTTCGTCCACAGCTATTTTGGGGTACCGGAGGATAAGTCTATCATCGCCGGCGTCACCGAATACGGGGTCTCCTTCCCCAGTGTGCTCGTCCGGGGAAACCTCATGGCTACCCAGTTCCATCCCGAGAAAAGCGGCGCGGCGGGACTCCGGCTCTATGACAACTTCCTCGCCCTCGCCGGGGAGCAAAAGAGGTAATCAAGGCAGGGCTGATATGGCTGAGAATATGGAAACCAAATATCTTATCATCGGCAACTCCGCCGGCGGTGTCGGCGGGGCTTCGGGCATACGGGAGTTCGATGACAAAGGTAGGCTCGTCATGGTCTCGGGAGAAGCCCATCCCGCTTACTCCCGTCCCCTCATCGCCGAGCACCTGGCGGCGGGCTGTTCTCTTGAGCGCATGCTCTACCGCGCCCCCGATTTCTATGAGAAAAACAAGATTGAGACCATCTACCGTCGGGTGGAAAAACTTGATACCGCGGGGAAAGCGGCTCTGCTTGATGACGGCACCCGAATTAGCTGGGAGAAACTTCTCCTGGCGGTGGGGGGACTTCCCATCGTGCCCAAAACGCCGGGGATGGAGCTTAAGGGCGTTTTCACCTTCATGACCCTGGAAGATGCCAGAAGCATCAGCAGTTATCTCACGGACGGACGGGTGGTAGTTATCGGCGGCGGTCTCATTGGTATGAGCGTCTCCGAAGCCCTGGTTAAGCGCGGGGCTCAGGTCAGTGTTGTTGAGCTTAAAGACTATATTCTTAACACCATCCTTGATGCCGAAGCCGGGGCGCTGGCGGCTAATGCGGTAATCGAAGCCGGGGTTGAGCTTATCACCGGGCATACCGTGGCGGCAGTCAATGGTGATAGCGATGCCAAGGTTACGGGTGTGACCCTGGACGACAAGCGCTATATCCCTTGCCACATGGTTATTATGGCAATCGGCGTGAGACCGAACCTACAACTCGCCAACGGCACGGGGATTAAAGTAAACCGCGGCATATTGGTTGACCGGCACATGGCAACCAGCATCCCCGGCATTTATGCCTGCGGCGACTGCGCCGAAGCCTATGACTTCGTGACCGGGAGCGACCGGCTGACTCCAATCTGGCCCAACGCCCACATCGGGGGCATGGTGGCGGGACGCAATATGGCGGGGGCGGTTACCGAGTATGCCGGGGGCACGGTGATGAACTCTCTTGAATACTTCGGGCTGGAGATGGTTACCGCCGGACTGCCGTTCCCTCCCGATAGTAGCTACGAGGTTTTGAAAGGGGCTGACAGCGGCGTCTACCGCAAGCTCATCCTCAAGGGCGGAAAGATTATAGGACTCATTTTCGCCGGGAATATTGAGAAGTCTGGGGTGGTCTTCAGCCTGATGCGGGACAGGGTGGATGTGAGTAATTTTAAGAAGCTCCTGGTAGAAAGCGAGCTTAACCTGGCGGCTCTACCCAGGGAAATCTGGCAGGCGAAGCTGAAGGTGCCTGCTGCGCAGAAGTCATAGATAGAGGTGGCTGAGATGATAGATTTAGCCAAAATCAATAACCCCTACGGTGATACCAAGGTCATTGACGCCTGCTCACTTTTCGGGGCTATGGATACGACGGGTAAATGCTTTAGCGGCGAAGGCGTAATAAAAGCCATCGCCAACATGCACGACCGGGGTAACGGACTCGGCGGCGGCTTTGCCGTCTACGGGCTTTATCCCGACTACGCCGACCTCTATGCCTTTCATATCATGTACTTGACCCCGGAGGGGCGCGAGGAGACGGAGAGCCTGCTCAGGAGTCGCTTTGACATCGCCCATGCCGAGGAGGTGCCCACCCGTCCGTCGGAGGGGGTGAGAAATCCCCCGCTCATCTGGCGCTACTTCTTGAGTTCAAAAGTCCAGAGTGTAGACGGGGTATCCCCGGACGACTATGTGGTCACCACGGTTATGACCATCAACACCCAGATGAAGGGTGCCTTCGTTTTTTCCAGCGGCAAAAACATGGGGGTCTTCAAGGGGGTGGGCTACCCGGAGGTCGTCGCCCGCTTCTTTTGCCTTGAGCAGTACCAGGGCTACATCTGGACCGCCCACGGGCGCTTCCCGACCAATACCCCGGGCTGGTGGGGGGGAGCGCATCCCTTCTGCCTACTTGACTGGACGGTGGTGCACAACGGGGAGATTTCCTCCTACGGCATCAACCAGCGCTATTTGGAGCAGTACGGCTATCACTGCACCATGCAGACGGATACCGAGGTCATCACCTATGCAGTAGACCTGCTGATGAGAAGGCACGGTCTTCCGGTGCAGCTTGCGGCACAGGTTCTCGCGGCTCCCCTGTGGAGCACCATACACCGGTGTTCCAAAGAGGAGCAGCAGCTGCTTCAGACCCTGCGTCAGGTCTACGGAAGCCTGCTCTTGAACGGCCCCTTTACGGTCATCATCGCCCA
>JAZDNC010000005.1:0-2143 GCA_043800335.1 Chloroflexota bacterium | reverse complement strand
GCCTTCTCTTCAGTGGACCACAGTTTGCGATTCATGCCGCATCTTCCTTTCCTGTGGCCTGACTATAGCTTATATCCTTCTCCAGTTCTAATGGGGTGCATTCCAGTTCCATTCTAATCCCTCCCTGTTGAGTTTATTATTCTCCCCACACCCCATCCCTGTATAGCTTTTCCAACCTAACTTCAACCAGCTTATTAGTCAAATCCTCATCACTTCTGACATACACCCGTATATAGTTATCGGTCAGCCCCGACCAGACGCCCTCGCTTTCCGGCTGTTCGAAGAGGACGGGCATTCTCCTCCCGATGAACTTCTGGATGAAGCCGCGGGCGCTCTCCCGGGACAGAGCAAGCATTTTCTGACTACGGGCTTTCTTAACCCGCTCATCAACCTGTCCCGGCATCTCCGCCGCCTCGGTGCCGGGGCGCCTGGAGTAGCTGAAAACATGAATACGAGAAAAACCGACCTCACGGCAGAAGTCAAAGCTCTCCCGGAACTCTCCATCTGTTTCGCCGGGGAAGCCCACGATGACATCGGTCGTAATGGCGACATCCGTGATTTTGTCCCTGATTAGAGAAACGGCTTTACGGTAGTCCGCCACCGAGTACCTGCGCTTCATCCGGCGGAGAACGCCGTCGCTCCCGCTCTGGAGTGATAGGTGAAAGTGACAGCATAGCCTTTTATCATCCCACAGGGAGACAAGCTCCGGAATTATCTCCGGCGGTTGGAGAGAAGACAGCCTGAGCCTCATGACGTCCGTACCGGTGAGGATGCGTTTTATTAGCCCAATCAAGCCCAGACCATCATAGCAGTAAGCGCCAATCTCGGTGCCGGTGAGAACGACCTCCTTGTAGCCCTCACTGACCCGCGCCCTGATTTCACTCACAATCTGGTCGGGAGGCTGGCTCTTCTCTCTCCTCCTCACGTAGGGCACGATGCAGTAGGCACAAAAGTTGGCACAGCCATCCTGAATCTTGACAAAAGAGCGGGTGCGCAGATTCAAAGGGACTTCGCCGGCTTGAGGGACGCCTAGCTCTTTTCCCAGCCGCGTTACGAGTTCAGGCTTGTCCTTGTTGCCGATAATCAACCCCACCCCCTGAATCTGGGCAAGCTCTTCCCGCGTCCTTTCGGCATAACATCCCGTAGCGACAACCAGAGCACGGGGATTCTGTCTCAGGAAAGCCCGGAGCGCCTGACGCGCCTTGCGGTCGGCGGTGCGGGTCACGGTACAGGTGTTCAGAACATAGACGTCCGCCTCAGCATTTGGAGCGACAAGCTCGTAGCCGGCGTGACTCAGACCGCGGGCTAGGGCTTCGCCCTCCGCCTGGTTCAGCTTACAGCCCAGCGTCTCGAGGAAGACCCTGACTCTTTTCCCCATCACACCCAGCGCACGATATTAGTCAAGGCGCGGCGCGGTCTGTCGGGACCGATGTCGCCCTCGGCGTAGCCCACCGGGATGACGGCGATAGGGAACCATTCTTCAGGGGCGCCGAGAAGCTGGCTCAGCTTATCCGACTCGGTAAAACCGCCGACCCAGCAGGTCGCCAGTCCCAGTCCGGTCGCCATGAGGAGCATGTTCTCGATGGCGATGAAGGTGTTGGAGACGATAGAGACAATCGTATCCTGTGCCAGAGGAAGAGGGTGGGACTTGACATACTCACGGAATTTGGGGTCAGCGAAGCGGTTAGTTCCTTGACTTGTCGCTCCTCGTTCGATCACCTCCTCCCTCCGTCTGGTTCTGGACTCCCTGGAATAGGCACCTCTGTCGCCGAAGCAGGCAATCGCCACCGGAGCTTCGGCAATAGACTTTTGGTGCCAGCAGATTTCGGCAAGTTTGCTCCTTTTCTCCTGGTCTTTGACCACAATGAAGCGCCAGGGCTGTAGATTCATGGCGGAGGGGGCGAGCCGTGCCGCCTCCAGAATCTCTCGGATGAGTTCATCGGCGACCGGTTGGTCTTTAAAACGGCGGACGCTCCTTCTTTTTTGAATGGCTTCTTTTACCGTAAGCATGGCTCCCTCTCTTTCTGCGGGCTTTGACTGGGTTCATGATATTAAATCGTGAGCGGGGTGTCAACGAAACTCTCTTTTTTGCTCAATTTTGGCTTACGTCATTGCGAGCGTAGCGAGCGAGTCCGTAGCCTCT
>JAZDNC010000004.1:0-39318 GCA_043800335.1 Chloroflexota bacterium | reverse complement strand
GAGCACCCTTCTTCTTCATCTTCTTTGGTCTACCCGTCGGCTTGGTCGGTCTAAAGCCGAGGATGTCCTCGGCAAAGCGAATCTGTCCCTTTGCGGTATCACGTGGCACCTCTTCGGTTAGGGACACGGGAGTCCCCTTTATCGTCTCTTCCTCTTCCTTGGACTCTGCTGTCTCTGTCTTTTCGCTCACCGCACCAACCGGAATTAGCTCTGGCGCCGGCACCGTTTCGGGAGCAGGAATCTTGGCGACCTCAGCCACTGCCTCTTCTTTTGCTGGCTCAGGGGCTTCCCTCTTGGTCGTGGTGGCTTTCGCCTCAACCTCGGCCGGTTTCCTGACTACCACTTCTGGCGCTTCGGGGGCGACCGTCTCCTTTACCTGAGCTGCTTGCAGTGCCTGTTTTTCGACTTCGGCCGCGGAAACGCTCTTGATGTCGATGCGCCAGTCGGTGAGCTTGGCGGCAAGCCTCACGTTTTGTCCCTCTTTGCCTATGGCGAGTGAGAGCTGTCTATCGGGGATGACTACCTGTGCCGTCTTTTCCGCCTCATTCAGACTAACACCCACCACCTGAGCCGGGCTCAGGGCGTTGGCGATAAAGCTGGCCGGAGACGCCGCCCACTGGACGACATCTATTTTCTCGCCTGCCAGTTCGTTCACGATGTTCTGTATGCGTATACCTCTCAGCCCCACACAGCTACCCACCGCGTCAATTCCCTCCTGGCGGGCTGCCACTGCCACTTTGCTTCGGTAGCCAGCTTCACGGGCAATTGACTTTATCTCCACGGTGCCGTTAAGTACCTCGGGAATCTCGAGCTCGAAAAGCCGGCGCAGCAAATTGGGGTGGGAGCGGGAGACGACCATTCGGGGGCCCTTGCTGGTTCGGGCGACCTCAAGCAGGTAGACTTTGAGCCTCTGCCCCACGCGGTATCTCTCGGTGCGCATCTGCTCGGCTACCGGTAATATCGCCTCAGTCCTGCCCAGGTCGATGAATATCTGCTTTGAGGGCTCGATGCGCTGTATTGTGCCAGTGACGATAGACCCTTCCTTATCGGTGAACTCCTCAAGGATAGCGCTGTGCTCTGCCTCGTGGAGACGCTGCAGTATGACCTGTTTTGCCGTCTGGGCAGCGATACGCCCGGCGTTCCTGGGGGTTACCTCAACCATGATTGTCTCGCCGAGCTGGATATCGTTCTTGAGCTGGCGTGCTGCCTCAAGAGGTATCTCCCGGCGCGGGTCTTCGGGTTTCTCCACGACCACCTTCTCCGCCCACACCTCGACCTTACCGCTATTCGGGTTGATTTTGACTGTGATGTTCTGGTTGGAGGCAAAGTTGTCCTTACGGTAGGCGGAAGCGAGCGCCGATTCTACCGCACTGAGCACTACCTCCTTAGGCAGGTTTTTCTCAGCCGAGAGCTGAGTTATGGCAAGCAGGAAGTCACTCTTCATGCCAATTCACCGCCTCCAAATTATAATACAATTTTCCACAAACTAAAAAAGTGGGCACGACCCCCACTCAAAAGTCACCTCTTAAACTGGCATCAGTATAGCACAAAGGGGCAAACGATGCAACTCTTTGTTCTCGTTCATTTTTGGTTCAACGTGTCGGGGAGAGGTCTGTCGCTCTGCGCTCGTAATTAAATCAACCAATTTGAATGATGCATGAGCATCAACAAATTTGCGTCCCCCAATCATCGGTGCTATAGTTTTGTTTCGGATTTCAGGAAGGATGTTCTGTTATTATGAAACCTGCTGCTAAACAGAGAAGCGAAGCCATGGGGCGGGATACCATCTGGAGGCTCCTTTTCCGCTTTTCGGGTCCTACCATTATCTCGATGCTGGTCTCATCGAGCTATAACATAGTTGATGCCGTCTATGTGGGACGTCTCGGTCCGGCGGCGGTGGCGGCTCTGGCTATCTTTTTCCCTATCAACATGGTCTGGATGGCATTTGCCATGGGCACCGGAGTCGGTGCCAGTTCACTCATTTCCCAGAACCTCGGGGCGAAGAATTACGCAAGAGCCAATCGAATCTTTGGTATTACCATAACCCTGGGCGTGGCTTTCGGCGCTGTCCTTACTGCAGTTGCGCTACCCAATCTGGAGGGAATGGTAAGGCTCTTCGGGGCAACCGGGGAGGTGGTTCCCTTAGCCAAAGCTTACACCGGTTATCATGTCGCTTTTCTCTGGGTATTTCTATTCTCAATCATTCTGGCAAATACGGTTCGCGCCGAGGGCAGTCCAATGCTTTCCAGTGTCGCTCAGTTTGTGTCGGCAATAGTTAATATCGTCCTTGACCCGATTCTGATTTTCGGCTGGGGTCCGGTGCCGAGGCTGGGGGTGAGTGGGGCAGCAATCGCCACGGTGATTGCGTGGTGGTCGTCCTTTGGCATCTTCCTTTTCTATTATCTGGCAGGCAGGTCTTCTTTCCGCCCGCGTCTCCGCGACCTGATTCCCGATTTTAAGACCGTCCGTGACATCTATCGCATCGGTGCGGCGTCAATCGCGCGCATGATTGCCGGTTCCATAGTGCAGACCCAGGGCAATGTGGTTGCTGCCTCTTATGGGGTAATTCCTCTCGGGGTCAAAGGGGTGCTTTTGCGTGCGGTTAGCTTTGCCTTTATGCCCTGTATGGGCGTCGGGCAAGCGGTGCTCCCTCTGGTCGCCTATAACTACGGGGCGGGCAAGAAAGGGCGCATCGGTGAGGTTGTTACCAAAGGCGGAATTATGGTGCTAAGCTGGAGCGGGCTGTGCTTTCTGGGCGCCGAGCTCTTTCCCCGACAGGTGATGGCTGTCTTCAGCAACAACCCGGAGTTCATCAGGGTTGGTGCCGAGGCGACGCGTATCTTTTGCCTGGCGGCATTTACCGTCGGTATCCAGATGATTTCAAGCTTTTATTTCCAGGCGACCGGGCAAGGGCTTGCCTCATTCATCCTGGCATCTACCCGCCAGATAATATTCCTGCTCCCGGCACTGGCTATCCTGCCGCGCATATTCGGGATTAAAGGACTCTGGTTTTCCTTCCCGGTGGCTGATGTGTCGGCAGTCGCCATAACCTTAGTATGGTTGGTTCGCAGTTTCAGGAAGACGGGAATACCCTTCACCCTTAGTGCTAAGGGTGAGGCTTTAGAGGTAGTTCCTGTTTCGGGTCTGGCTGAAGCGACGAACAAAACGTCGCTGGACTAGGCTCGGGCTTATTTCTTGAGCACCTGGTAAAGCCGCGCCACATTCATACTCTGTATCATCTGCCCCATAGCTTCGTATCCCGGCGCCATGGGGTAACGGTCGAGGAATGAAATCGTGTTCTGGGCTTGCTCTAAACTCATTCCCTGCCGTATAGCTTTTCTGACCGCGGTTACCCAGTCCCGGACGAAGGCGCTCATCTCCGGAATGTAGCTCCTGTCGCAGATGTTGCCGTGTCCCGGGACAACCACGTCAGCATCAAGTTCCGCCAGCTTTTTCAGTGACTTTAGCCAATCGTTGGGCAGGGACTCGTGGAGCCATGCCTGAGCCCTGTAGACGACATTATCCGAGGTGAAGACTGTTTTTTCTTCAGGGACAAAGACGGCAAGCTGAGAGGCGCTGTGCCCCGGCATATGGATGAGGTTGAATGTGTGTTCGCCCAGATGAAGGGTCAGGCGCTCGGAGAAAGTTATGGTCGGGGGGCGGAACTTGAATGACTCAAGGTAAGGCAGGTTCTCCGGGGCTTGCTGTCTTATGCGCTCCTTGAACTGCTCCAGCGAGGCACTCAGGATAGCCTGTCTCGTCCCCTCATGGGCAACCACGGCGCCGCCGAAGAAGTAATTGCCGGCGTGGTGGTCGCCGTGCGGTTCGGTGTTGATGACATAACGTACCTCGCCGTATTTCTTGATTTCATCCCGCCATTTGATTGCTTCCAGTGGCATCTGGGGGGTATCAATCATCACCACCCCTTCACTGGTGACAACGAAGCTATTGTTGCTGCCATGGTGTTTAGTCTCCACATAGACATTCCGGGCGAATTTCTGCATTGGAGTGCCTCCTCGGAGTCAACTAATTGTTGTTTCAGAGACTAGCATAAGGCTTGCTGAGCGTCAAGACTGTGTAAGCGGAGCTATCGTCTATGTCGGCTCAAGATAAATAGTCACTGCAGCGGAGCGAAGCAATCGTCCTGATTGTCACCCCTGCGAAGGCAGGGGTCTAAAGGAATGAAAATATCCTGACCTTGTCTTAAAGTGTGTCATTTAGATTCCCGTTCACGGTGAACCCGTTCAGGGTGAACCCGCCTACGCGGGAATGACATTAGGAGGTTGCCACTTCGCTTGCTTTTATAAAATGACACAACCAAAGGGCAGTCGTTCATGAATTTCGCCTTGACAGCGAAAGAGCATCAAAGCTAATATTATTAAGTTTCGGTCGATAGGGGAGTGGGCAAGTCCTGGTGGGCTTCGCGGACTTCAAATCCGTCGGTGGGTCCCCTTATGGGGCTCACGGAGGTTCGATTCCTTCCGCTCCCGCTCTTATCTTCAGGGAGAAGCGATGGAAGGCAAACTCAAGGTGTACCTGACCCAGAGCGTTAGCGCCGCCGGCTGAGCGGCGAAACTGGGTCCGGGTGACCTAGATGAGGCACTCTGCGGGCTTGAGATTCCCGATAACCCGAAAGTGATTCTGGGACTCAAGGAGCGGGACGACGCCGGGGTGTATATGGTTCGCAAAGACCTGGCTATCATTGAGCATGTGGATTTTTTTACCCCTATCGTTGATGATCCGTATGACTTCGGGCAGATTGCGGCGGCTAACGCCCTGAGCGACATCTATGCCAAGGGAGGTAAGCCGGTTACCGCCATGAACATCGTCTGTTTCCCGAGCCAGAAGATGGATATGCTGGTGCTGAAGGCGATACTGAAGGGTGGGCTTAACAAGCTTAGCGAAGCCGGCGTGGCGCTGGTCGGCGGGCACAGCGTGAATGACCCGGAGCTGAAGTACGGGCTTGCGGTCACCGGTCTTATCCACCCTGACCGGGTTATCAAAAAATCGGGTGCTAAGCCCGGGGACAAGCTTGTCCTGACCAAAGCCATTGGCACGGGCATAATAAACACGGCGATGAAAGCCGGTTCGGTTGATGAAAAGACTATTGTCCTCACCACAAGACAGATGACGAGTCTTAACAAGAGAGCCTCGGAGCTTATGCTTGAGCAAGAAGTCCATGCTGCCACCGATGTAACCGGATTCGGGCTTCTGGGGCATGCCCTGGGCCTGGTTGAAGACAGGGGAGTTGGAATTACCATCTATAAGGCAAAAGTCCCGCTCTTACCCGGCGTACTGGCTCATGTCAGGGCAGGACATGTCCCCGGCGGCACCTACCGCAACCGGGATTTCCATCTGCCGAAGGTGCTGGGTGAGATGTCGGAAGAGACAGCTCTAATACTATTTGACCCGCAGACCTCGGGCGGGTTACTTATCTCACTTTCATCAATTCAAGCCGAAACTCTGGTGAAGAGCATGCGCCGTGAGGGAATCAAAGACGCCGCTATCATCGGTGAGGCCACCGCCGAATTCAAGGGGAAAGTCAGGGTAGTTTAGCCAGCATGTATGTCATAGGCACTGCCGGGCATGTTGACCATGGCAAGTCAACTCTGGTTCGTGCCCTGACCGGGATAGACCCCGACCGTCTGCCCGAGGAAAAAAGACGGCAGATGACGCTGGACTTGGGTTTCGCCTGGTTTACGCTACCCTCGGGCAGAGAAGTCAGCATTGTTGATGTCCCTGGGCATGAGAAGTTTGTGAGGACCATGATTGCCGGGGCGGCGGGTATTGACGTGGCGCTCCTCGTCATCGCCGCCGACAGGGGGGTCATGCAACAGACGCGGGAACACCTTGCCATACTCAGCCTGCTCAGGGTAAACCGGGGCATCGTTGTCATCACCAAAAAAGAGCTGGTGGACGATGAGGGACTGGAGCTTGCCCGAATGGAGGCGGAGGAGGCTGTTAACGCCAGCTCACTCAAGGGGGCTCCCATCGTCGCCGTCTCTGCCGAAACAGGCGAGGGGCTCAAGGATCTGACCTTGGCGATTGACCGTCTTCTGATTGATACTCCCCAGCGCCGGGACACCGGCCACCCGCGACTCCCCATTGACCGTATCTTTCTTATTAAGGGCTTCGGCACGGTGGTCACCGGGACGCTGATTGATGGTAGACTTTCGGTAGGAGATGAGGTCGAGGTTCTACCTCCCGGTCTAAGGGCTCAAGTCCGTCGCCTCGAGACTCATAAGCAGAAGCTGGAGACGGCAATTCCGGGGAGCCGTGTCGCGGTGAACCTGGCGAACGTTTCTCCTGAGAAACTGGAGCGGGGTATGGTGCTGACTTCCCCGGGCTGGCTCAATTCCACCAGTATCCTCGATGTCACGCTTCAGGCGGTTAGTGACCTTCCCCAGGAAATCACGCATAACCTCGCGGTCACTTTTTACTCTGCGGCCAGCGAGGTTGGGGCGAAGGTGCGTCTTCTGGATAAAGAAAAGCTCAGGGCTAATGAATCAGGTTGGGCGCAAATCCAGCTTGAGGGCGAGCTCGTAGTGAATAAGGGCGACTACTTCATTATCCGCTCGCCGGAGGGTACGCTGGGGGGTGGCGAGATTATTGACGCCCATCCCAAGCGTCATCGGCGTTTTCAGGGCGAGGTCATTCAGAGTCTTGAGTCCCGCAAGGGTGGCACGCCGGAGACGATGCTTCTGGCGACTCTTGAAACCATGGGCCCTTCGGAGTCAAGCCGTCTTTTTCGCGAGAGTCACCTTGATGAAAAGTCTTACCGGGAATCACTGAGAAGTCTCACCTCATCGGGCGAGGTGGTCGTCGTCGGCACTCTTGCCCTAAACCAGCTTCTCTACTCCCGGAGCCAGTGGGGAAAACTGCTGGACGAAGTAAATTCCGGTCTCAAGGGTTATCATGCCCAGTATCCTCTGCGCCGCGGTATGCCCCGGGAGGAGCTCAAGAGCCGGCTCAGGGTGGCAGCGGCGCACTTCGACCGTCTAGTCGAGAAGCTTGAAGGCGAAAACATCATTGTCGTAGTCGGGACGGCGGTGGCGCTTTCCTCTTTTAAGATTGTCCTGTCTCCCGCACAGCAGTCGGCGGTTGATGGCTTCCTCAAGGTGGTCAATGAAGGTGGATTTTCTCCGCCTTCGGACATGAGTTTGGATATTGAGCTGCTGAATGTGCTGATACAGGAGGGCAAGGTAGTTAAGGTGGCTGAAGATGTTGTTTTCAGCAGTGCCACCTATGATGAAATGGTGAAACGTATTAAAGAATATGTCCGAAACCACGGTAAGATAACGGTAGCTGAGGCGAGGGACATGTTCCAGAACAGCCGTAAGTATGCCGTTGCCCTGATGGAGTATCTGGATACGGCAGGCATAACCCGGCGTCTCGGCAATGAAAGGGTGCTCCGGTGACACTTCAGGACAGGCTCCGTGAACTGCCCAGTGTTGAAAAAGTTCTTACCGACGGGCGGGTCAGCCGTTTAAATCGGAGATTTTCCAGGGATGTCATTACCGGTTTAATTCGTGACTATCTCGCCGAAGCCCGCCGAACCATAAGTAGTGGTGGTGATAAAGCGCCGTCTCTCGATGACGTGGTCAGGGTGGTTCTGGAGAGAGCCTCTGGACTCGGCGAGATTAGACTCAAGAGGGTAATCAATGCCACTGGTGTCATCCTCCACACCAACCTGGGCAGAGCGCCCCTGAGCGAGCGGGCGGTTGAAGCCATGACGATGGCGGGGCGTGGCTATAATAATCTTGAGTTTGACCTTGAGAGCGGGGAGCGTGGCTCACGCCAGATTCATGTGGAACCGCTCCTCTTACGGCTTACTGGCGCCGAGGCGGCGCTGGTGGTGAACAATAACGCCGCCGCGGTGCTTCTGGGGCTAACTGCTTTGGCTAGAAGAAAAGAGGTTGTCGTCTCTCGGGGGCAGGAGGTGCAGATTGGCGGCGGCTTCCGTATCACCGAGGTGATGCGCGAGAGCGGGGCGAAGCTGGTGGAGGTCGGCACCACCAACTGTACTTATATTGAAGACTATGAGGAAGCGATAACCCCCAAGACCGCTGCTCTCTTAAGGGTGCACACCTCAAACTTCAAGGTCACCGGTTTTACCCACAGTGTCGGTCTGGAGGAGTTGGTGGAGCTCGGTAAACGCCATAGTCTACCTGTCCTGGACGACCTGGGGAGCGGGTGTCTTTTTGACACGGCGAAGTTTGGGCTTGATGCCGAGCCCAGGGTTCAGGAGAGCCTGGCGAAGGGCGCGGCACTGGTCTTTTTCTCGGGTGATAAGCTTCTGGGAGGTCCCCAGGCAGGTATTATTCTGGGTCGACGCGAGCTTGTAGACAAACTGAAAAAACACCCCCTCGCCCGCGCCGTAAGGATGGACAAGCTCCATCTCGCCGCGCTGGCAGCTTCCCTTTTGAGCTACCTTGGCGGGAGCGAATTTGAAGAGCTCCCCGTGCTCAGGCTTATCGCTCTGCCGCTCTCAGAGATAGAGCGGCGGGCGGAGAAGTGGGCGGGGGCAATTGGTGGTTCAGCCAGAGTTGTTCCCGGAATGTCAGCCATCGGCGGTGGTAGCCTGCCCGGAAGTGAGCTACCGACGCGGCTGGTTGCCATTAAATTCAGGGGTGAAGGTGAGCTCCGAGCGGCGGTAAAGAAACTGAGAGAGCATCAGCCGCCGGTTATTGCCCGCGTGGCTAAAAACACGCTTCTCCTTGACCCGCGCTGTGTCCTTCCTGAGGAGGGAAGAGACCTTCTTGATGCAGTCCGTGAGGTAGTGAAAATAAAAAGTTGAAACTGTCTTGAAAAGCTGGTGCTGGTAATTTATAATGTTTCGTAATGGTAACTATTATCTGTTATGTACAGAGTGACGAAACAGAAAGTGGCGATTCTCCGGGTGCTGCGGAGCACCATGTCTCATCCTACGGCCGACTGGGTGTATGGTGAGATACGTAAGGAGATACCCAATGTCAGTCTGGGAACAATCTACCGCAACCTCAGGCTGCTGGAAAAAGAGGGGGAGATTCGGGAACTGGGGTTGGCCGGCGGGCCCAGCCGTTTTGACGCTAACACCCAGCCCCACCACCACTTCAGGTGTGAAAAGTGCGAGCGTATCTTTGATGTGTCCATCGCGGTTGATAAGGGAATTGACGCCAGGGTGTCCCGTGAAACAGGGTTCAAGGTATTTAGCCATGCTATTGAATTCAGGGGACTTTGCCGGAATTGCCGGGGTGTTGTTGACACTTAATCGAGATTAAACCTATAATACTAAAGTTTTGCGTCAGTGTAATGCTGACTGGTTTACAGGTTCGGAAAACGGAAAGAAAGGAGAGGGACAAAAGGATGCGGCTTTCTAGGAGAGGTTTCTTGAAACTTGGCGGGGCTTCGGTTCTGGCGACCACGCTGGCTAAGATGGGGGTTAGCCTGAGCGGTTGCCAGAAATACGCGGCGGAGCCTACACTCAGAATCAAGTACGCCAAGGAAAGCTCAACCATCTGCCCCTACTGTGGGTGTGGCTGCGGGCAGATTGTGTCCGTGGTTGACGGCAAAATCGTGAACATCGAGGGAGACCCCGACCATCCTATCAACCAAGGTGCGCTCTGTAGCAAGGGAAGCGCTCTCTATCAGGTAGCGGTAAACCCCCAGCGTCTCACCAATGTCCTCTACCGGGCTCCGGGAGGGAGCCAGTGGGAGGAAAAGGAATGGGACTGGGCGATTGACAAAATCGCTCAGAACATCAAAGCCACTAGGGATGCTAACTTCATTGACCAGGAAAACAACATCCCGGTAAACCGCACCGAGGCTATCGCTAACTTCGGCGGTGCCGCCATCGACAACGAGGAGTGTTATCTCCTTGCTAAGTTTGCCCGTGCGCTGGGCGTTGTGTACCTGGAACACCAGGCAAGGATATGACATAGCCCATCTGTTGCGGCTCTGATAGAGTCGTTCGGACGCGGTGCTATGACCAATACCTGGAATGATATTGGCGTCAGTGATTGTGTGCTTGTTATTGGTAGCAATCCGGCAGAAAACCACCCTATTTCCTTTAAATATGTTACCCAGGCGCAGGGCCGGGGCGGCAAGCTCATTGTCGTTGACCCGCGCTTTACCCGCTCCGCTTCTAAGGCAGACGTCTACGCCCCGATGCGCTCGGGAACGGACATTGCCTTTATCGGTGGGATGATTAACTATGTCATCCAGAACAACCTCTTAAATAGAGACTATGTGGTTGAGTATACTGATGCGTCATTCCTGGTCAATCCTGACTTCAAGGGAGCCGCTGACCTTGATGGTCTATTCTCCGGCTATGCCTCGGATAAGCGGACTTACGCCAAGACGACATGGGCTTACCAGCTTGACGATAATGGCGTTCCCAAGATGGATAAGACGCTTCAAGACCCTAACTCTGTCTTCCAGCTCATGAAGAAGCACTATGCCCGCTATACGGCGGACACGGTCTGTCAGATTACGGGTACGCCCAAGGACGTTTTCAGCCAGGTCTGTCAGGCCTATGCCGAGACGGGAAAGCCCGGTAAGGCAGGCGTCATAATGTACGCCATGGGCACCACCCAGCATACCTACGGCACCCAGAACATCAGGGCATACTCCGTTCTCCAGATGCTTCTGGGTAACATTGGAGTGGCGGGTGGTGGCATCGCCGCCATGCGCGGCGAGAATAACGTCCAGGGCTCGACCGACATGGGTCTCCTTGCTCACCTCCTTACCGCTTACCTTAAGGTGCCCCTTAACACAGACGCCTCGCTAGCAAAGTACCTCGAGAGGATAACCCCGACCACCAAGGACCCGATTTCCCTCAACTATTGGAGCAACACCCCGAAATACGTTGTGAGTTTACTTAAAGCCTGGTACGGTGATGCCGCCACCAAGGACAACGATTTCGGCTTCCACTATCTCCCCAAGCCTACTTCAGGCAACTACACTCACATCGCCGCTTTCGAAGCCATGTACAACGGCACGGTGAAAGGCGCTATGTTCTGGGGGCAGAACCCGGTCGTCGGCGGGCCTAACTCCAAGATGGAGACTAAAGCTCTCGAGAAACTGGACTGGATGGTCTCGGTTGACCTCTGGGAGACGGAGACATCAATCTTTTGGAAGGCGCCTGGCGTGAACCCGGCAAATATCAAGACCGAGGTCTTTTTGCTCCCGGCAGCCTCTTCTATTGAGAAGGAAGGGACTGTAGCAAATAGCGCCCGCTGGCTCCAGTGGCGCTACCAGGCGGTTGACCCGCCGGGGAAGGCGAAGAGCGATGCCGAGATTATGACCCGGCTTATGCTTAAGCTCAAGGGACTTTATGCCGCCGGGGGTCCCAATGCCGAAGCCATCACCAAGATGACCTGGGAATATGGCGGAGAACATCCTCATATAGAGGAAGTCCTTAAGGAAATCAATGGCTATGACCTTACTGGCAAGAAATTAATGACTGGATATGGTAACCTTAAAGATGACGGCTCAACCTCTTCTGGGTGCTGGATATTCAGCGGCTGTTTCAACGCAGACGGCGTTAACCTGACCAAACTCCGCGACAACAAAGATACGTCTGGCATAGGTCTTTACTCGAATTGGGGGTATGCCTGGCCTTCGAATCGCCGCATTCTGTATAACCGGGCGTCAGTTGACCTTACCGGCAACCCATGGGACAGCGAGCACCCTGTAATCAAGTGGGATGTGGCGAACAAGAAGTGGGTCGGTGATGTCGCCGATGGTGGACAGCCGCCGATGGCGGTTGACCCGGCGGCGACCAAGCGCCCCTTCATCATGCGTTCTGAGGGTGTCGCCTGCTTCTTCGGCAAGGGCATGGCTGATGGGCCCTTCCCCGAGCACTATGAGCCGTGGGAATCCCCGGTCAAGAACCTAATGTCTGGAACGCAGATGGGACCGACATTCACCATCTGGAAAGGGGAGATGGACTACAAGGGCGAGGCGGACAAGTATCCGATTGTGGCGACGACCTACCGCGTCACCGAGCACTGGCAGACCGGCGGAATGACCCGCAACCTGCCCTGGCTCAACGAGCTCATGCCCGATCTCTTCGTCGAGATGAGTGAGGAGCTGGCGAGGGAGAAGGGTGTCAAGAACGGCGAAAAAGTCACCGTAGAGTCGGCACGTGGCAGTATCACCGCGGTGGCGATTGTCACCCCGCGCTTCAAACCTTTCCAGCTTGACGGGAAAACAGTTCACGAAGTCGGGCTACCCTGGCACTGGGGCTACGCCGGCCTGACCAAGGGCGATATCGCCAATGTGCTGACGCCCCATGTGGGGGATGCCAACACCACCATACCTGAGTACAAGGCGTTCCTCTGCAACGTAAAGAAGGCTTAAAGGGAGAGGATAATGAAAGACAAAGCTTTTCTGATAGACACCTCAAAGTGCATGGGCTGCCGCGGCTGTCAGGTCGCCTGTAAGCAGTGGAACCAGCTCCCCGCGGAAGCGACGGTGAACACCGGAAGCTACGAGAACCCTCCCACGACTAAGCCGAACACCTATACCAAGGTCGCCTTCAAGGAAGTAGTGGAGGGGGGTAGTGTCAAGTGGCTCTTCCGCAAGGAGCAGTGTATGCACTGCACCGATGCCGCCTGCGTCAACTCGTGCCCGGTGGACGCCCAGGGAAGGAACGAGTACGGGCTTACCGAAATTGACAAAGATAAGTGTATCGGTTGCGGTCTCTGCGCCCAGGTCTGCCCCTTCCAGATGCCCAAGATAAGTGAGGCGACCAAAAAGGCATCAAAGTGCTGGGTCTGTCTTGACCGTATCAGTGAGGGTATGGAGCCAGCCTGTGCCAAAGCCTGTCCCACCGATGCCATCAGCTTCGGCGACCGTGAGGAAATGCTGGCACTGGGGCGTAATAAAGTTGCAGCGTCCAAAGACAAAAAGCTCTATCTCTACGGCACTATCGAGTTCGGCGGACTTCATGTGATGTATGTCCTGCCGGAACCGCCGGAAATCTACGGACTGCCCCAAGGTGCCGCTGCGCTCAACAAGTTTGAGCTTTACACCTATCTTGAGGAGAAATTCAGAGGGTCGCCTATCAGAGACGAGGTGCTGACCGCCGCCGCTTTGAAATACTTCGGCAACGTTCGCGTCTAGTTAGATGGGGAATGACGGGAGGTCGGTGACAGCAAGACGGGCTTTAACACCCAGCGAGGTAGCAAGGCAGGTTGAGAGCCTCATTGACCGGGAGTATGTCGCCCCGGACTACCTCAAGCTCTTCACGGGGCTTTTTAAGGCTCAGTATCAGGTAGAGAAAGGACTGCGCTTGGGCGGACTCTATCCCTCCGTAAGCAAGGAGTCCGCCCGCCGGCGTCTGGAGCAGGGACTTCCACTTATTGACGTTTCCAAGCTTCATTTTGATGAAGCCAGTTTACACCGGCTGCTTAAGAAAATCTCGGGGGTCTTTGCCAGGCACACCGGTGAGACCGGCGCTAGTTTCGCCTGGCTTGACAGGTCGGATACGAAGCTAGCCGAGCTGGTCGGTGCGTTTCTCGCCGGAGATGAGGAGTTCTTCAAAGAGCTCTCCACCGAACTAAAGAGGGAAGCGGGAGAGGTCGTCTTCGTGGCAAGACTTCTTGCCCAGCCCTGGCTACGGCGTCTCGCTCGCTCTTTAAGTAGCAAGGTTGGCGTTGATACGGTTAGGACAGGCAGTTGTCCTGTTTGTGGTGGTAGCCCGCTTATGGCGAGGTTGCGACCCGAAGACGGCAGGATACTCCTTGAGTGCTCAATCTGCGCCACGCAGTGGACGTACAATCGGCTCAAGTGCCCCTCGTGTGGCAATGAGGATGTGGCGACGCTGGGGTGTTTCTTCACCGAATCCGAACCCGGTTACCGCGTGGACAAGTGCGACAAGTGCCGCAGGTATGTCAAGACTGTGGATGAACGGGGGAAGCAGGATGAAGAGCTTAAGGCGCTAGCGGTCCTGGATGTGGCGACCCTTTATCTGGATATGCTAGCGGAGAAGGAAGGCTACTCAAGTCTGAAGGACTGAGGAGGTGGCGATGCGGTTGGGTCCTCTTGAATTCGGGGTCATTCTGTTAGTGGTGCTGGTCATCTTCGGTCCAGGCAAATTGCCCCAGGTCGGCGGTGCCCTTGGCAGGGCAGTAAGGCTCTTTAACCATTCCAGGTCGGGGGAAGAAGAAAAGCCCGACACCGGAAACAAGAGGGAAGCCTAAGCTTCCCTGGTCTGAGGACTGGCGATGGACATCTTCGGCATCGGCATAGAGGAGCTTCTACTCATCCTCTTTGTTGTTCTCCTGGTCTTTGGTCCCGGCAAGCTTCCGGAGATTGCCCGCGGGATGGGAAAGCTGGTTCGTGAGCTGAACAAACTTAGCGCTAACCTCACCCGTGACTTCAGGGCAGAGTTTGAGAAAGGGCTTACCGGGGAAGAGGAGAAAAAAGAGGGCAAAACTCCTTCAGCCAGCCCGGAGGGTAGCAAACCCGAGCCTCAGAGCTAGGTAGGCTCGCCGGAGTTTTTAGCTTTGGATGAGGAGACAAAACAGACCATCCTTGCCCATCTTGCCGAGCTCAGGAAAAGGCTAATCTACTGTCTTATCGCCGTTATCCTGACCACGGGCTTAGCCTTTGTTTTTACCAGGGATGTGTTCCGGCTTCTGGAGTCCCGTGCCCGGGGAATCAGCCTCATTTACATCGAGATGACAGAGATGCTCGGAGCTTATTTCAGGGTCGCTGTCATCTCCGGGGTTGTCCTGGCTTTACCCTTCATCGTCTATCAGTTGGTCATGTTCGTCCGCCCAGGTCTTACCGCACGCGAAAGGGGCTATCTTTATTCCCTCTTGTTCGGGCTATTTATTTCTTTTGCTCTGGGTGCCGCCTTTGGCTACTTCATCCTCATTCCGCCGATGGCGCGGTTTCTCATCACCTTTGGCAGTGACATTGCCACGCCGGCGATAAGGGTAGGCAACTTCGTCTCCCTTATGCTCCGCTTGATTTTCGCCGTCGGCATCTGTTTTGAGATGCCGATTCTCGTCTTCTTCCTGGCCAAGATTGGGATTGTAAATGCCGGGTTACTTGCCCGCTACCGCCGTTTTGCCATTGTGGGGGCTTTTACGCTGGCGGCGATTATTACCCCGACCTTTGACCCGATTAATCAGACCATTCTGGCTCTGCCTCTGATAGTCCTCTACGAAGTAGGGATTTTGCTGGCGAGGCTGGCGCGTCCCGCTAAAAGGCGGGCGGCAGGCTAGATGTACTATTTTGCCTATGGTTCAAATCTCAATAAATCACTGCTCGCAGAGCGCTGTCCCGGCTTTAAGCCCGTATGTTCTGCAGTACTGCCCAACTACAAGCTCATTTTTACCGGCTGGTCGCGTAAATGGCGAGGCGGAGTCGCCAGCATCAAGTCTTATCAGGGGGAGAAGGTGCCGGGGGCAATCTACGAGGGTGAGGAGAAGGATTTCCAGCGCCTTGACCGTTATGAGGACGTCCCGGCGAACTACTGCAGACTGAATGTGCTTGTCCTTGACGAAGACGGTAAAGCCTACCAGGGAGTGACTTACATCAAATCGGGGCAAATAGATGAGACTCCGCCCTCGAAGGAGTACCTCCTGACCATACGTCAAGGCTACAAAGACTGGGGCATCGTTTAAGCTCCCGGCGACCTATCCCTGAATCTCGCTTGATTCCTGCTCTCTCAGACTGGACTGGTCAAGCACTGAGAATGACTGGTATGTAAGGCTGAGATTGCCACTTATCTTCTCCCTTAATAAAGGGAGATTAAGAGGGATTAGTAATCCCCCTTTTTCCCCCTTTAAAAAGGGGGGAAATTGTAGACTCGTTGCTTTACGCTGACAATTCATTCTAAAGATTGACAAGTCCATAATAGAAGATTAAACTATATGCATAAATACGCATATAAGGAAGTATTGGTATGCGGGATGTCGTCAAGGTATTCAAAACTCTCTCCGATGAGACCAGACTCAGAATTCTAAACCTGCTTCTTGTACGGGAATGTTGCGTTTGCGAGGTGATGCAAGCCCTTAATGTCTCCCAGACGCGGGCTTCCCGTAACCTCAGAATCCTCTATGACGCCGGTTTCCTGAAACAGCGTAAAGAGGGGCTCTGGTCGCTTTACTCGCTGGACAGAGAGGGCATGGCGCAATACATGGATGGGGTAACCCTAGCGGTAAGAAAGGCGCTCAGAGGGAATGAGGTTGCCACCAGGGACTTGAGGCGTCTCAAAGAGGCGAAGCGGGTCGGTCCGGGATGCGTACGTCTTTCATAGATAATAAATATTTACAGTTAAGGTTGCTATGTTAGTAAATTTGCTAGGAGCGGGTCTTACCGCTCTTAAGGATTATCTTTCAGCGCATGTTATCACGTGTCTTGTCCCGGCGCTTTTCATTGCGGGGGCGATTGCGACTTTTGTCTCCCAGGCGGCGGTACTGAAGTACTTTGGCCCCAGGGCTAATAAGGTTTTATCTTACGCTGTCGCTTCCGTCTCCGGAGGGGTTCTGGCGGTCTGCTCCTGCACAGTACTGCCCCTCTTTGGAGGGATATATAAAAGGGGGGCAGGGTTAGGCCCGGCGATTGCCTTTCTTTACTCAGGCCCTGCGATAAATGTTCTGGCGATTGTCTACTCCGCCCGTCTGCTGGGCTACGACATCGGGCTGGCGAGAGCAATCGGAGCCATTATCTTTGCTGGAGGCATCGGGCTCCTCATGGTGCTCATCTTCCATCGGGAGGAATCGGCGAAGGATGATAAAGCCTTTGCCGTGCTGAGCGATGAGGGGATGAAGCCCCTCTGGCAGCAGGTGCTTTTCTTGGCAGACCTTGTCAGCATCCTCGTCTTTGCCGCGAGCAAGCGCTGGATTTACTTGGGGATTGCCTTTGGTCTACTTCTCGTTATTATCTGGCGCTTTTTCAGCCGGGAGGATGTTATCAGTTGGCTAAAAGAAACGGCGCACTTTACCCGGCTGATTCTGCCCTGGCTTCTGGTCGGGGTGTTCGCCGCCGGGATAATCCGATATCTAGTGCCGGATACGCTGGTCGCCAGATACATAGGTGGTAACCGGCTTAGCGCTAACCTCGGAGCTTCTATCTTCGGCACACTCATGTATTTTGCCACTCTGACCGAGGTGCCTATCATCAAAGCACTTATGGAACTAGGGATGGGTAAGGGACCGGCGCTGGCACTGCTTCTTTCGGGACCGGCACTCTCACTGCCCAGTATCCTTGCCCTCGGCGGCATCATGGGCTGGAGGAGGACGCTGGCTTACACGATGCTGGTGGCAGTGTTTGCCGCTTTCACCGGATTGATATTCGGCGCTATCTCCGGTTAAAAGGGAGGTTAAGCATGAACATCAAGATTCTAGGCCCCGGTTGTCCCAAATGTAAAGAGCTGGACAAGAGGGTAAAGGAGATAGTCCAGAAACTGGGTGTGGAAGCTAGGGTCGAAGAGGTAAAAGACATCAAAGAGATAATGAGATATCCCATCCTGACTACACCGGGGCTGGTCATTGATGAGAAGCTTGTGTTCTCGGGCAGGGTGCCGACCCGTGATGAGATTACAAAGTTCATCAACGAAGCGCAGGCTAAGGGATAAAAGGTTGTGAGTCTCAGTATCGGAAAGCGAGGCGAAGTGATGGTAAAGGTAACGATAGACCCATATTTCCTGGGGCAGGATGCGGGTGGCGAGAAGCGCACTGTAGAAGTTAAAGGGGCTACGGTAGGCGAGTGTCTCCGCCAGGTGGTGGAGAAGGTGGGGTCTCCAAAGCCTACTTTTTTTGACGGGAGCGGTGAACTAAGCTGTCTGGTATCGCTTGTGGTCAATCAGGTGCCTCTTCTCTTCAGCAAGATGGAGCAGGCGGTGAAAGACGGGGATGAGATTTCCGTCCTTTACGGAACGGCAGGGTCCTGATGATAGAGTATGAGTTCGCCGTTGGCGAACTGAGATAAAACAAAATAGATAGAAAGTAGGGGCGACCAGCAATGGCACACGTCGGGCAGAATAAAGAGGACACCTACGCCAGAGAACTCCGCAAGGAGAGGAAGCTGACCATCTTCACCAGGTACCTCACCCTCTGGGTTTTCCTGTGTATCGTAGCGGGAACACTGCTGGGCTGGCTTTTCCCGGGACTTGCCAGATTCCTGGGCAAACTTGAGGTGTCCAATGTCTCTATCCCCATTGCCATCTGTCTCTTCGCCATGATTTACCCCATCATGGTGCAGATAAGCTGGGAGGAAATCTACCAGGCACTGCGCAAGCCCAAACCGACCGTTTTGACACTTTTTGCCAATTGGGCGATAAAACCTTTTACCATGGCGTTTTTCGCCTGGCTATTTCTGGCTGTCATCTTTAAGAATTTCCTGACTACCGAACAGACCGAGCAGTACCGGGCGGGTACAATTCTTCTGGGGGTAGCTCCCTGCACGGCGATGGTTCTGGTCTGGAGCTATCTTGCCGAGGGGAATATGGGGAATACCCTGGTTATGACCGCTATCAACTCGCTGTCCATGGTCTTTCTCTATGCACCCATCGCCGTGTTTCTACTTGGCATTTCAGGCATCAAAGTTCCGTGGGGTGTCATTGCCTTCTCTGTAACGGTGTATATTGTGACTCCGCTCATCGCCGGCTGGATTACACGCCGGCAGGCTATAAAAAGGCTGGGTATAGAGAGGTTTGAAGCCCTACTTTTACCCAAGCTCGGGAGTATCTCCATTGTTGCTCTGCTCATCACACTTGTCATACTCTTCGCCTATCAGGGCTATCTGATTATTAAGCTTCCCGCCATAATCGCGATGATTACCGTTGCCATCTTTGTTAACATCCTGCTGGTTTTCGCCATCACCTACGCCGCCGCTAGGCTGATGAGGATGAGCTACGGAGATTCTATTCCTGCTGCCATTATCGCCGGCAGTAACCACTTTGAGGTCTCCATTGCCGTGGCTACGACTCTATTCGGGCTTTCGTCAGGGGCGGCTCTGGCTACCGTGGTCGGGGTTCTGACCGAGGTGCCCATCATGCTTTTCCTGGTCTGGCTCTCCCTTCAGTCGCGAAAGACCTTTCCGAAAGCGTTGCAGTAGGAGGCCAATCTGAGATGAATAATAAAAAAGAATGCCTGTACGAGAAGATTTTAGTGCCTCTTGATGGCTCAAATCTGGCAGAGTGTGTTCTGGAGCATGTCCGGGAGATTGCCACGAGGTGTAGCGCTGAGGTTGACTTGCTCTTTGTCGTGGAGTCGATTTCTGGTTCGGCTGGCGTGACCTATGCCAAAGCCGTGGAAGGTCAAGAAAAGGTCAAGACCTGGGGCAAAAACTATCTTGACAAGGTCGAGCAAAACCTCGAGAGAGAGGGTGTTGACGCTAAGAGCGTTGTCCTTGAAAGGAGTCCGGCAGAGGTTATTGTGGACTATGCCCGAAAAAATAAGGTTGACCTTATCATCATGTCGACCCACGGGCGCTCCGGTGCGGCGCGCTGGGCAATGGGCAGCGTCGCCGACAAGGTGTTAAGGTCTGCAACCGTGCCCGTCTTTATCGTGACGCCTCTGGAGTGTCGGGTAGCCAGAGGGTAACCGTAGATTTATGGGCAATATCAATAGCTACTTTGATACAGGCTTTTTGAGGAAGAGCTAGGCGAACGACTAGTTTTCCAAAATAAACGACAGTATAAGTGCCGCCACGCCAATGAAGAGTGTGTTCCAGATAATAACAGGCACAAGCCAAAAAATGTGACGGACTTCTTCAGTTGGTATGTTTCTAATTGGGCTTGCTGAATCAAAAACTGTCTCAATAGTGTCCCCAGCCTTCAGTTTTTCCCACAGCGACTCTGATACTTCCTGCGTGGTGGCGATTAGTTCGCTGGTGCCTGGTAAGAAAGTGTACGTGATGAAATGATTGTATGCTGGCCAGAGCTCGGCATGCCAATCAAAGTTTTTTGTCTTTCCGGTGACCGTGCTACTGGTGCGTAGGCCGTGGTTTTTTAGTTTTACGCATACCATGTAGTGCCTCAACTGAAAGAAGAGATAAATACATCCTATAAATAAAGATAATGTCACGTGCAAGAAAACTGTGAGCGGTGTCCATGGCCACCAGCCATTTCCTAAGACTATGATTAATACGCCCAGAAGCATGATAAGGGGAAGGATAATGGAGAAAAACAGGTGTCTCTTGAGCCAAAGGGCGGCTTTCTTGATTGGGCTTGTGTCTCTCAATAGCGCTGGAGAGTCCACGTCACACCCTCCTTTAATTCGCAAGAGATTGGACCTGGCTAATGTGCCTCGGTAACCGCATGAACTCTCCCGCAGTGAGGACACCTGACCGCCTGACCGCGGAAGCCAGGGGGTAGTCGCAACCTTGTGCCGCACTGGCAGTCTATCACCTTGTAATTGCTCATGCGCCACATAAGGTCGCCGGTCTCACGGGATTGCGTGAGTTTCATCCCTTCATCCAGTTTTGCTTGAGAAGCCTCTCTTATCTCTACTGTGCCTGCCCCAACTATCGTGGCTTGCGGTAGTATCTGGCTTCCCTTGTGGGCTTCGCCATAGGCACGACTGTAGTCGGCGAGGGAAGCCCCTCCCATAGCGCGCAGGATGCGGATTCTATCGGCGAGAGGGGGGTGGGTGCTCCCGAGTTGCTCAGACGAAAGGGCTTGCTTCTGGAAGGGGTCGGCGATATACATCGGTGCCGTTGCCTTATTGGCGGTAGCGACGTGAGTGTTTGAAGTCGCCAGCTTCTCCAGCGCTGATGCCAGACCTTCCGGGTAGCGTGTGTAAAGGGCGGATGAGGCGTCGGAGAGGTACTCGCGCCTCCGGGAGAGGGCAAAGTAGATAAGCTGGGCGAAAATGGGAGCCAGTATGGCGAGGAGGATGCCCAGGATAAGAAAGATTGCCTCTGCCCCTCCACCACCGCCCCTGCGGTCACGGCGTCTCCCGCCGGTCATACTGCTCCAGAACATCATCCGCGTGGCGTAGTAGGAGATAATAACGATTGCGCCCAGGGTAATTGAGAGAAGCACCATGAGCAGGACGTCCCGGTTCTTGATGTGGGCGATTTCGTGCCCGATTACCCCTTGAAGCTCATCGCGATTCAGCTTGGAAAGCAGTCCCGAGGTGATGGCTACCGCGGCGTGGTTGATGTCTCTGCCCGTGGCAAAGGCGTTCAGCGCCGGGTCGTCAATAATGTAGATATCAGGGACTTTAGGGAGGCCGGAGGCGATTGACATCTCCTCGACTACGTTGTAAAGACGGGGGTGGTCGCTCTTTTCTATCTTCTTTGCCCCGGCCATAGCGAGGACGAGGCTGTCCCCCTGGGCGAAGGCAATCAGGTTCATCAGCCCCCAGATGATGAGGGCAATCAGGACGCCGGCGGCGGTGCTGTCGAAGAAATAGGCGCCCAGTGAGGCGCCGAGGAGGACGAGAAGCACGCCCATCAGGATGACCAGCACCACCGACCGGATATGGTTCGACCGTATCTGTTCCCACATAGGTTGTTTTTACTAAAAGCTTACCTTGGGCACTTCCCGCTCCGCCGCTGCCGTTACCTCGAAGAACTCAGCGGACTTAAACCCGGCCATGCCGGCGATGATGTTTGAGGGGAACATCTGGGTCTGGTCGTTATACCTCTTCACCGAATCATTATAGTACTGGCGGGAGAAACCAATCTTGTTCTCGGTGGAGGAGAGCTCCTCCTGAAGTGCCAGAAAGTTCTGATTGGCTTTGAGCTCCGGGTATCTTTCTACGACAACCAGAAGTCTTGACAGTGCCCCCGATAGCTCGCCCTCGGCTTTCCCCTGGGCGCCGGCGCCGGAGCCTGCCGCCTGAACCGCGACATTTCTGGCTTTGACTACCGCTTCCAGGGTCTCTCTCTCAAAGTTGGCATAGCCCTTGACCGTTTCGACCAGATTGGGCACCAGGTCGTGACGGCGCTTGAGCTGGACATCAATCTGAGACCAGGCGTTTTTTGTTTCGTTCCTGAGTCTCACCAGCCCGTTGTAAATCCCGATGAAGATGAAGACAAGCACAACGATGACGCCCAGGATAACCCAGACAGCAGCCATAGACACCTCCAGTTAATAAATCTTTTCCCGTTGGTAACAAATTTATAACGATGGTTTGTTGCTCAATTTAGGCTCAGCCGGAGTCTGGAAGACGTCTTTGAGAAAACCCAGCACCTCACCCTCGTCTTTTTCACCCTGAAGCTGTTTCAAGAAGCTACCGAGCTCGCCGCCATCAAACCAGAGTCCCTCTCCCCGGGGACAGACATCAATCAGGATTTTAGGTTTCTCACCGATGAGGTTTTTGTCCATTTTGCGCCCGCAGATAGGGCACTTTCTTTTCTTCTCCGTCGTTCTGACATCGGAAGAGCGTATGATACCCTTATCGGGCAGGCAGTTGACCTGGCTGGCAGACTTTTGGAGCAGTAGCTCAAGCTCGCCGCAGTCGAACCAGACGCCCTGACAGTTGACACAGTAGTCAATCTCAATCTTCTGATGTTCAACCACTATCATCGGGATATGGCAGACGGGACATATCATAACTCAGACCTCAAAGGCTATTAAGTTAAGTGTAAATATAAAGGATGCAGGTGTCAAGCGTAACGGTATATGTAAGTTGCTTTCCGAGCATCGTTCGCTATTAGTTGGTGTCATTGTGAGCGAGGTGAGCGAGTCCGCTTTGCGCATCGCGGTGAAGAGACGGATTGCCACGGGCTAAAGCCCTCGCACTGACTGTCGGAGCGAGGGTATCAGGCGGGGTGTTGCGCTATGCGTATCTCACTGCTATAATTCCCCTCATAGTTTCGCCGGACATTTGGTAAAGCGGATTATTAGTGATATTATATCTGTTAGCTAGCCTCTCATTATCAGAATGAGAGGTTTCCTTCTGAAGGAGAGTTCTTTGATGGTTACTGAACAGATAAGCGAGGCAGAAAAGCTGGAGAGGATGCGCCACTCCGCATCCCATGTCATGGCTGAGGCCGTAAAATCCATCTTCCCTGATGCCAGGTTCGGCATCGGGCCGGCGATACAGGACGGCTTCTATTATGATTTTGAACTGCCACGCCCCTTGACTCCTGGTGATTTGCCCAAAATTGAAGCTAAAATGAAGGAAATAATCAAAGGGGATAAGCCATTCGTCTGCCAGCAAACCACCAAAGATGAGGCGAAGAAACTATTTGCCGCCCAGCCCTACAAACTAGAGCTTATCGAAGAGCTTCCTGACGCCACGGTCAGCATCTACCGTCAGGGGGACTTTACCGACCTGTGCCGTGGTCCCCACATTGCCAGCACCGGCGAGATAAAAGTCTTCAAACTCCTCTCCATCGCCGGGGCTTACTGGCGGGGCGACGAGAAGCGTCCCATGCTCCAGAGGATATACGGGGTGGCTTTCAATACCCAGGCGGAACTTGATGACCATTTAAAAAAGCTGGAGATTGCCGAGAAAAGCGACCACAGAAAGCTCGGTACCGCCCTTGACCTCTTCAGCATTTGTGACGAGGTTGGCCCCGGGCTGGTCCTGTGGCATCCCCATGGCGCCATCATCCGCCGCACCATTGAGGATTTCTGGAAGGATGAGCACCTCAAGCGGGGCTATGAGCTGGTCTACACTCCACACATCGCCAGGCTAGACCTCTGGAAGACGAGCGGGCACTGGGACTTCTACCGGGAGAACATGTACAGCCCCATTGAAATAGAAGAGCAGGAGTACATCATCAAGCCGATGAACTGCCCAGGGCACATCAAGATTTACCAGACGAAGCGTAGGAGTTACCGCGAACTTCCTATACGCTACGCTGAGCTGGGTACCGTCTACCGCTACGAGCGTTCGGGGACTCTCCACGGCCTGTCCCGGGTAAGGTGCTTCACCCAGGATGACGCCCATATCTTCTGCCGGTTTGACCAGCTTGAGTCCGAGGTCGCCGGGGTGCTGGACTTGGCTCTCTTCATGATAAAAACCTTCGGCTTTAAAGATTATGCCGTCATGCTCTCCACCCGACCTGATAAGTTTGTTGGCTCGCTTGAAATCTGGGAGGAGGCGACCGCCATCCTCAGGCGTGCCCTGGAGCGTCAGAAGGTGAGCTACGAGATTGACCTGGGGCAGGGTGTCTTCTATGGCCCCAAGATAGACATCAAGTTCATGGACGCCATCGGGCGTGCCTGGCAGGGGCCGACCACGCAGGTCGATTTCAATTTGCCCCAGCGCTTCAACGTCACCTATATCGCCGAAGACGGCAAAGAGCACCCGGTGGCGATGGTGCACCGCACTGTGCTGGGGAGCATGGAGCGCTTTATGGCTTCCCTGATTGAGCACTACCTGGGGGCTTTCCCGGTCTGGCTCGCTCCGGTGCAGGTGGCGGTCATACCCATCGCCGACCGACATCTGGATTATGCCGGTCGGGTGGCTTCGGAACTGAGGGCGTTCGGGGCGAGGGTGGAGCTTGACAACCGCTCCGAGACGGTCAGCCACCGTATACGGGAAGCGCAGATGCAGAAGATACCCTACATGCTGGTACTGGGTGATAAAGAGGTCTCCGCCGATGCCGTCTCAGTTAGACTGCGTAGCGGGGAGCCACAAACAGTCATGCCGCTTTCCGATTTTGTTCGGGGGCTTAAGCGCAACATCGCGGAAAAGCTTCTGGACCTGACGCTTGAGGCAAAATAAGCGGATTGGTGTTTGATTACTCTTAGAGAACGTGGTATATTTTATAGAAGTTTTTGGTTGAAGGAAGGTAGAAGAGAATAGCCAGACAGCTTAGAACTAACGAGGCGATAAGGGCCAAAGAGGTTCGCCTGGTAGGGGAGAAGGGGGAGCAGCTGGGTATTATGCCTCTTTATCAGGCGAGGGAGCTTGCGCGTAAGAGTGACCTTGACATAGTTGAGGTGGCGCCTACCGCAGTCCCTCCGGTTTGCCGGCTCCTGAACTACGGCAAATACAGGTACGAGCAGACCAAGAAGGAGCGTGAAGCGAGGAGAGGCCAGCGGGCTTCGCTGGTGAAGGAGGTTAGGCTCCGCCCCAAGATTGGCGAGCATGATTTTAACGCCAAGGTACGGACGGTTAGCAAGCTAATCGGCGAGGGGAGCAAGGTCAAGGTCTCGGTCGTCTTCCGCGGGCGCGAGATTACACACCCCGACCTGGCCGTTAAGCTCCTACAGCGACTCACCTCCCAACTTAAGGAAGAGGCTGGGGTTGAAGGCCAGCCAGTGATGGATGGCAGGCGGATGGTGGTTGTCTTGTCGCGCCTGCCGGCGGCAAAAGTCAAAACTAGCAAGGAAAAGGTTACAGAAGCACAAAATGCCTAAACTGAAGACGCACAAAGGTATACAGAAACGGATTCGTATTACCGCTACGGGGAAGATTATGCATGCCCATCAGGGGAAGAGCCATCTGAAGCTGAGCAAATCCAAGCGGGTGAAGCGCAGCCACGGCGAAATGGCGGAGATTGCTGCGCCACTACGTAAGCGAATCAAGCGGCTTTTACCGTACGGCGTTTAACTGGGAGAGGAGTTATCTTTGTCTAGAATTAAACGGGGCGTCACGACCCACCGCCGCCATAAGAAATGGGTTGAATTAGCCAAAGGGCATCGGGCGGGCAGTCACTCCCTCTTCGCCCTGGCTCACGAGTCAATGATGCATGCCCTCTACTATGCCTATAGCCATCGCCGGGAGCGCAAGGGCGACATGAGGAGGCTCTGGGTAAGCCGGGTAAACGCGGCCAGCCGGCTGAACGGACTTAACTACAACCAGCTTATAGAAGGTCTGAAGAAGGCGGATATTACCCTTAACCGCAAGCTCCTGGCTGACCTGGCGGTGAGAGAACCGGCGGCTTTTGCTCAAGTTGCCGCTCTCGCCAAAGCCAAGCTTGAGGGCTAGGCATTTCTTTTACTGGCTACTTAATGAGAGTGTGGCTTAAACGAGAGTTGCGCCACACTTTGTTTTAGGAGTGAGATGCAGGGGAAGCTTGCTGAGCTAAAAGAGAAAGCTTTAAAAGAGCTTGCCGGCGTAAATGGGCTTGCCGAGCTTGAGGGCTGGCGGGTGCTCTACCTGGGAAGAAGAAGCGAGCTTACCGCCATACTGCGCGCTCTGGTGGAGCTTCCCATTACCGAGCGGCGTGAAGTCGGCAACCTGGCTAATGAGATAAAGAACCAGCTGGAAGCTAGTCTTAAAGAGAAAGAGGCGTTTCTCCGCGAGGCTGAAATCTCGCGTCTCGAAGGGGAAAAAGGTCTTGACATCAGTCTGCCCGGCAGAAGTTTTCCGCGTGGCGGTCTCCATCCGGTTACCCAGACAATTTATGAGATTTGCGATATCTTTACCGCCATGGGATTTCAGGTGGTTGAGGGTCCCGAAGTTGAGTGGGACTATTATAACTTCGAGGCGCTGAACATTCCCAGGGAACACCCAGCCAGGGACAACATGTCCACCTTCTGGGTTGACTATGAGCGGAACGGGGAGCGTCCGATGCTCCTCCGCACCCACACCTCGCCCATGCAGGTCCGCTTCATGGAGAAGTTTAAACCTCCCCTGAGGATTGTGGTGCCGGGTAGGGTCTACCGTTACGAAGCCACCAACGCCACCCACATCCCCATGTTCCAGCAGATAGAAGGGCTCGCCGTGGACAAAGGCGTCAGCATGGCTGACCTTAAAGGGGTACTCTTTGAGTTTGCCCACCGCTTCTTTGGCATCGACAGGAAGGTCCGCTTCCGCTGTGACTACTTCCCCTTTGTCGAGCCCGGGGTTGAAATGGCAATCTCCTGCGCCGTCTGTGGCGGAGAGGGCTGTAGTCTCTGCAAGGAAAGTGGATGGATTGAGATTTTGGGCGCGGGCATGGTTCACCCCAGGGTACTGGCGCGGGTGGGCATAGACCCGGAAGTATACACCGGCTTTGCCTTCGGCATGGGGCTGGAGCGGATGCCCATGCTCCGCTACGGCGTTGACGACATCCGTCTTTTTTACGGCGGCGACCTGAGGTTTTTGAGGCAGTTCTAGATGAAAATCTCTCTCAAGTGGCTCTGTGATTATATCGATTTGAACTTACCCCCTGAGGAGATTGCCAACCGCCTCACCATGGCGGGCAACGAGGTGGGGAGTGTTCAGGTAGTCGGCGGGTGGCAGAACATCGTCGTCGGCGAAATCACTGCGGTAAATCCCCACCCCAACGCCGACCGTCTGCGTCTGGCGACAGTGAAGACGGGCGCCGGGGAAGAGACGGTGGTCTGCGGTGCGCCGAACCTTTACGTCGGGGATAAGATTGCCTTTGCCCGTGTCGACGCCGAGCTATTTGACGGGCACAGCGGGGAGAGGTTCAAACTTAAGCCAGCGAAAATCCGGGGCGTGGTCTCGGCGGGGATGGTCTGCTCGGAAAAGGAGCTGGGGCTATCAGGGGAGCACGAGGGAATTCTGGTGCTGCCGAAGGACGCCCCGCTGGGAACAAAGCTTGCTGAGTATCTTGGTGATACCATCCTTGACCTTGAGATAACACCCAACCGCCCCGACTGCCTCTCGGTGATTGGCATCGCCCGCGAGCTTGTCGCGCTCACCGGTGAGAAGCTCCACGTTCCCGAGGTCACCTATCCCGAAAACGGTGTCGCCATTGATAAGGAAGTCAGAGTGAGCATCGCCGATAGTGACCTCTGTCCCCGTTACTCGGCGAGTCTGGTTACCGGGGTGAAGGTCGGTGAGTCACCGGACTGGCTGAAAGCCCGCCTCACTGCCTCGGGGATGCGCCCAATCAACAACATTGTTGACATAACTAACTACGTCATGCTGGAGTACGGTCAGCCCCTTCACGCCTTTGACTACCACAAGCTCGCTGGGAAAGAGATTATCGTCCGCCGGGCGCGAGATGGTGAATCAATCGTTTCCCTTGATGGGGTCACGAGGGCACTTGCCCCCGATATGCTGGTCATCGCCGACAGGGATAAAGCAGTGGCGATTGCCGGGGTGATGGGCGGGGCTAACAGCGAGGTCAGTGAGAAGACCGAAGCCGTCCTGATTGAGTCAGCCCATTTCAAGCCGACCAGTATCCACTACACGGCAAGAAAGCTGGACCTGAATAGCGAAGCCAGTGCTCGCTTCGAACGGGGAGCCAGCGAGGGTCTCACCGTGCCTGCCCTGAGAAGGGCGACTCAGCTCCTGGTTGAGCTGGCTTCGGGGAGCGCGGGTAAAGGCATAGTTGATGTCTATCCCGGCAAAAAAGAGCCGGAGAGGGTCTCGCTTTCGCTATCTAAGGCCAAGACCGTCCTCGGTATGCCGCTCTCGCTGGAGACGGCGGCGAGCACGCTTAGTGCCTTGGGGTTTGACTGTGAAGCGAATGTTCATCAGGAGAAAGTTGTAGCAACTCCGCCCTACTGGCGTAGCGATATTCATATCGAAGAAGACCTGATTGAGGAGCTTGCCCGCGTCGTAGGCTACGACAAGATTCCCCTGACCACGCTGGGTCAGGAGCTACCGCGCCATCATCCGGAAGAAGCCTTTAGCTTCAAAAAGAGGGTGAGACAGAATCTTCTGGGACAGGGCTTTCAGGAGGTAATGAGTTTTTCTCTGAGCAACGAGACAACGCTCAGCCGTGTCAAATCCGAAGTTGCGCCACTGCGTCTGACCAACCCCATGACGGAAGACCAGACCTGTCTCCGCACTACGCTTAGAGCGGGACTTTTAACTGCCCTTGCCGACAACCGGCGCTTTGAGGAGGGCGGTATCAGGCTCTTTGAACTGGGCAGGGTCTACCTCCCGCATCCCGATGACCTACCCGAAGAGCCGGAGATGCTTTCGGGTATCCTTGCCGGTAGCCGATTTGATAAATCGTGGCACGAGACCGGAGAGCAGGTTGACTTCTATGATGCCAAAGGGCTGGTTACGGGGCTTCTTGATGAGTTTGGCATCGTTGCTAACTTCACTGAATCGGAAGATAAGAGCTTGAGCCCTGGCAAGCAGGCGCAGGTGATGGTTGCGGGGAGCAGGGTAGGAGTCATCGGTGAGGTCAGCTCCGAGGTGCTCACCGCGTTTGAGATTTCAGAGCCGATCTATCTCTTTGAACTGAATTTGGGTCTGGTTATGCCCCATACCAGCCGGGAGAAGCGCTATCAGCCTCTACCCCGCTTCCCATCAGTGGCGCGGGACATCGCCCTGGTGCTGGATGAAGGAATAACCCACGAGAAAGTGCTCGGTATTCTAAACGCTTTCCCGCTGGTGAATAAAGTCGCCCTCTTTGATGTCTATTCAGGCAAACAGGTAGCTCAAGGCAAGAAGTCCCTCGCCTACCGCATCATCTTCCAGTCGCCTGACCATACGCTTGTTGACGAAGAGGTGAACGGCGTCATGGACAAGATGCTGAAGCGGTTATCTGAGGAGCTCGGCGCAACGCTGAGGGGATAATCCTCACTGTCATTCCTGCGCAAGCAGGAATCTAAAACTTCCGAATTGGATATTAGATGGTCTGGTTTTGCCCGATAATAGTACAGAGGAAACGGATTGCTTCGCTGCGCCTGCAATGGCGATAGTTGTTAAACAGCCCCCTTCATCCCCTCAGCCACTAACTCTTTGACTTTACCCACCGCCTCGCTCACGGGTACAAGCCTTGATTCCTTCTCTTTGCGCAGCTTGATTTCAACACTGCTACTCTTGATTGTGCGCGGGCTGACGGTTAGTCTTATGGGAATACCGAGCAAATCGGCGTCACCGAACTTGACGCCGGGGGACTCAGGACGGTCGTCAAAAAGCACCTCAAGTCCGGCGCTTTCAAGCTCTTCATAAAGCTTTTCTGACGCCCCTTTGACCTCGGGGTTATCAATTGACAGGGCGCAGAGGTAGATGTGGTAAGGGGCGATGGGCATGGGGAAGACGATGCCCCGCTCGTCGTGGTTCTGCTCAATCGCCGCCGCGAGCAGGCGTCCCAGCCCGATGCCGTAACAGCCCATGATGATGGGGTGAGAGTTGCCGCTCTGGTCGCGGAAGGTAGCGCCGAACTTCTCGCTGAAAGCAATGCCCAGCTTGAAGATGTGCCCCACCTCAATGCCGTGGACGGAGACGAGCTTCCCGGAGCATTTAAGGCACTCGTCACCGGCTCTGGCTTTCGATATATCGGTCAGGATATCCACCTTGAAGTCCCGTGGGTAGTTGACGTTCCTCAGGTGAAAGCCCTCTTTGTTCGCCCCGGCGACGAAGTTTGCGCCCGAGGTTATGGACTCATCGCCGATAGTCTTGATGCCCTTAAGCTCAATGGCGGAAGCGGAGCCGGGGACGATTCCTGCCTCTCTCACCTCGTCTCCGGAAGCCAGCCTCAGGTCAGTGCACTTGAGGGCGTTCTTCAGCTTTACCTCGTTGACCTCGATGTCTCCCCGGGTGACGACAAGGACGAGCTTCTTGTCGGCAATGTAGAAAATGGCTTTGAGCGTTTCGGACTCTGGAATTTTCAGGAACTTAGCCAGTGCCTCGATGGTGTGTATCCCCGGCGTGGCGACCTCTTCCGGAGGTAGTAGCTTTTCTGTCACGGCCTTGTACTTGGCGCTTCGCGCTTTTTCTACGTTGGCGGTGTACTGGCAGAGAGGGCAGTGGATAATCTCATCTTCTCCACTGGCGGCGGCCAGCATGAACTCGTGGGAGTCCTTACCGCCGATGGCACCGCTATCGGCTTCAACGAGTAGTGCGGGCAGACCGCAGCGCCGGTAGACATTCTGGTAGGCACGGAGCATCGCCTGGTAGCTTCTGTCCAGCCCGGCGTCATCCATATCGAAGCTGTAGGCGTCTTTCATGATGAACTCGCGCACCCTCACCAGTCCCGCCCGAGGACGCGCCTCGTCACGGAATTTGTTCTGGAACTGGTAGAGAATCACCGGCAGGTCCCGATAGCTCTGGATGTTATGGCTTGCCAGCTGGGTGATGACCTCTTCGTGGGTGGGGGCTAGGACCAGACGGCGCTCTCTTCTATCGTTAACGATAAAAAGGTTCTCACCGAAAGCCAGGTCGCGACCGCTCTCCTGCCAGAGCTCAAAGGGCTGGAGGGTGGGTAGAAACAGCTCCTGCCCCCCGGCTTTGTTCATCTCGTCCCGGATGATGTCCTCTATCTTCTTGAACACCCGCCAGGCAAGAGGGAGATAGGAATAGACACCTGCTGCCACCTGGTTTATCAGCCCGGCGCGGAGGAGGAGTTGGTGACTTACTGTTTCGGCCTCGGCAGATGCTTCCCTCAGGGTCTTACCGAATAGATTTGATAGACGCACTTGAGCTTCCTTCCAAATTAGTCAAATTCATTCTTTGATAACAGGGTAAGTATAACGGCGGGAACAGAAAGAATCCACCACCCGAAAACGGCGGAGATAACGCCCGAAAGCACCCATGCCCATGACCTTCTTCTCAGGGCATAGGTGCCACCGATGATGGCGATGAGGCTTAATAGTCCCGAGGGATAATTGGATAAAGCGAAGCCGGGGAGGTTAAAAATAGCGCCCCCGAAAGGCTTCCCATAAAGAAGTAGCGTCAGCGCCCTGATAAGCCCGATGACGCCGGCAATCAGGGTGAGAAATCCAGCGGCGATGGGCTTCCATGTTTTAGTTGGGGAATTTCCCAAATCTTCTCCTGTCATGAACTCAGGATATTAAACCACATCAGCCCCTTTTATTCTAGAGGCTGACGGATTTGGCTTGGATGAGATTGCCACGTCGCTTCGCTCCTCGCAATGACGATATAATGCTGTTACATCTTCTCCACTTCCGTCATCAGTGCCGAGAAAAACTCCTCTTCATTCTCTATCACTTTCAGCTTCTTTCCCTTTTTAAAGATGACGGCTTCTTTTTTCCCGCAAGCAATACCGATGTCGGCGTCCTTCGCCTCGCCGGGACCGTTGACGATACAGCCCATGACCGCCACCCTGATGGGCTTATCTATCTTCATAAGCGCTCGCTCCACCTGGTTAGCCAGTTTGACCAAATCAACTTCGGTGCGTCCGCAGGTAGGACAGCTCACCAGTGTGGCGCCTCTCTTACGCAGGTTCAGGCTCCTCAGGATTTCCCAGGCGCTGAAGACCTCCTCCCTGCGGTCGGCAGAGGTGAGCGAGACCCTGATGGTATCGCCAATGCCCTCGTGAAGGAGAATGCCCAGACCCACCGCGCTTCTTATCGCCCCCGCCCGGGGCGTGCCCGCCTCGGTTATGCCCAGGTGCAAGGGATAGGGAATTCTGTTCGCAATCATCCGGTAAGCCTGAACTGTGGTCGGCACATCAAAGGCTGTCAGGGACACTTTGATGAGGTCGAAGTCAAGGCTCTCCAGAAGCCTGACCTGCGACAATGCCGCCCTTACCATCTGCTCGGAGATGGGGAGATTCGGGTCTTCAGGCTGGGGCAGACTCCCGGCATTGATGCCGATTCTGATGGGCACGCTTCTTTCTTTAGCCGCCTTGACGACGCGGGTAATCTTCTCCGGGTCGCTGATGTTCCCCGGGTTAAGTCGCAGTCCGTCGACGCCGGCTTTGAGCGACAGGAGCGCCAGCCGGTAGTCAAAATGGATGTCGGCAACCAGGGGCACGGCAGTCTGTTTTTTAATCTCTTTAAGTGCCGCGGCGGCTTCTTTGTCGGGCACTGCCAGCCTCATGATTTCAGCACCGCATAATGCAAGCTCTTTTATCTGTGCCACGGTGCGGGTGATGTCACGGGTGTCGGTTGAGGCCATCGTCTGGACTACAATCGGGGCTTTGCCACCGATAGTGACCCTGCCAATCTGAATTGGGTTGCTTTTTCGTCTTGCCATCAAGGTATCAGGCTACCCCCGTTGATAATGCGGAGAATGTCGGTAAGGGTGATTATCAGGGCGAAGAATAACAAGCTGACAAAGCCGATGAGGTGCACCAGTCCCTCGGTCTTAGCAGAGATGCGTTTCCCTCGTCTCAGCCACTCAATCATGACGAAGAGAATACGCCCGCCGTCCAGCGCCGGTATCGGTAGCAGGTTGAAAATGGCGAGATTGATACTGATAATGGCAGCGAACTCCAGGAGAGGGCTGATGCCCAACTGAGCCACCTCGGCGGTAATCTGGGTGATGGCTACGGGACCGCCGAACTGGAGTGGTGCCGAACCAATGATAATCCTGATGATACCATTCTTTAGAAGGAGGTAGGTATCTATATACTCTGTCGCGCCTTTACTTATCGCTTGCAGGGGGGCATAGGTTTTGCGGACTGTGGTGTAGTTTATCGTCCTGAGTTTGACGCCCATGGCGCCCTCTCCCGCCGGCGGCTCCCATCTCGGGGTAAGTCGAACCATTCTGGTCGAGCCATCGCTTTTTCGGATGAGCAGGCTGGTCTTTTCGCCCAAGCGCGTCTGGATGAGAGGCTGTAGCTCGCCGCTGTTAGCCACCGGTCTGCCAGCGAACTCAAGGAGCGTATCACCAGCTTCAATTCCCGAGACGGCGGCAGGGGATGACGGCGTGACTGCTTCAACCAGTACCTCACCCGCCACTACGTCATGAGGAATCATGAAAGCCAATGAAAACAGGAATAGCGGGAGTATGGCGTTCATGAATGAGCCGGCACCCAGAACGATAATTCTGGTCAGGATGCTCTTGCCCGCCAGACTTCCCAGAACCCGGGGGTCTTCTTCCCCTGACATCTTGGTGAACCCGCCGAAGGGTAAGGCGTTAAGCGAGTAGGTCGTTTCACCAATTTTTACTCCGAACACTCGGGGTGGATAGCCCAGCCCGAATTCTTCAACCCTTACCCTAGCTAGCTTCGCCGTGACAAAGTGTCCCAGCTCGTGAGCAAGGACTAACACGCTGAAGACGATGACGGCGGCGATGATGGCGGTCATATCTTGACTCCGGCGGCGAGCTTCCCCGCCTGTTCTCTCGCCCAGCTATCGGCGGCGATTATCTCTTCCAGAACGGGGGAAGAGGTCGATTGGTGACGGCTCAGGGTTTCATCAATTAGATAGGGTATGTCGGTGAACTTTATTTGTCTGTCCAGGAAGAGCGCCACTGCCACCTCATCCGCCCCGCAGAGCACCGCAGGATAGGTGCCGCCTTTTTTACCCGCCTCTATGGCGAGGTTGAGACAGGGGAAAGCGGCAGTGTCCGGTGTCTCAAGATTGAGGTGCTTAATCTTGTTCCAATCAAGTTCGGGGAGTTCCGGGTTGGCGGTTCGCTCCGGATAGGTGAGGGCGTACTGGATGGGAAGTCGCATGTCGGGGTAGCTCAACTGGCCTTTCACTGCGCCGTCGGGGAAGACGACCATGGAGTGGATGATAGCCTCCGGGTGGACTAAGACCAAGATGTCAGCGTAAGGCATTTCAAAAAGATAGTGGGCTTCGATAACCTCAAGCCCCTTGTTCATGAGGGTGGCGGAGTCAATGGTAATTTTCTCCCCCATGTTCCAGGAGGGATGGTTCAGGGCTTCGGCGGGGGTCACCCGCTTAAGCCTGTCCGGCGGGTAATGAAGGAAGGGTCCTCCAGAGGCGGTCAGGATTAACTTCGCCGGTCTGTCTTCTCCGCGGAGGCACTGCCAGATAGCGCTGTGTTCGGAGTCCAGAGGCAAGATTTTGCCTTTACCCTTATCCAGCTCCCTCATGACAAGCTCCCCAGCCATGACCAGCGCTTCTTTATTGGCGAGGGCAATGGTCTTACCCGCTTTAAGGGCGGCGAGGGTCGGGCTGAGTCCCGACCTCCCCGAGGTGGCAATGACCACGATGTCTGATTCGGCAAGAGTGGCGATTTCATCCAGCTTGAGTAACTCAAAACTGACACCAGAGGGTATGCCGGTGAGTTTGCGGTTGGTATCGGCGTAGGATACAAATCTCGGTTTGAATTCACATATCTGGGCGGAGAGCAGTCCAAGGTTTTCGCCCGCCCCAAGGGCTAGCACCTGAAATCTCTCGGGGAAAGTACGTACCACATCCAGGGTCTGCCTTCCGATTGAGCCGGTCGAACCCAGGATAGCAATCTTCTTTTTCTGATTTTGAATCATGAGCTTAATAATACAACAAATTGCTCTCGGCTAACTACACGTGACGTTCTGTTGTATGACGAGTAGGGAGCGTCTTAAGCCATAAAGAGCACGTAATAGTAGACCAGCACTCCGGCGAAGAGGACACTGTCAACACGGTCGAGGAAGCCACCATGCCCCGGGAGAAGGTTACTTGAATCTTTTACCCCAGTGTTGCGCTTGAGGAGCGACTTTACCAGGTCACCCAGTTGCCCGAAGACGCTCACGGTGATACCCAGGACTATGGCTTCAGGGTAGGTGAGCGGGAGGGCAAGGGGCGTGGGCAGTTTGAACAAGAGACTGACGATTACGGCGCCGCCGATACCGCCGATTGCCCCTTCCCAGGTCTTCGCCGGGCTGACATAGGGCGCGAGGTGATGTCTGCCCAAAGTGATTCCGGTGAGATAGGCGAAAGAGTCCGAGATGCTTACGGCGATGATGACGTAGAAAACCCAGTTACGACCCATCGTCTTGTCAATCGCGAGCGGGGGATAGGCGCCTCTTAAGGCGACAAGGTAGCTGAGGAGCCAGCCGACGTAAATCATTCCGGCGAGCGTCCAGACCCAGCGGCTAAAAGCATCTTCCTTCCTGGGGCAGAAGAGCAGTGAGACCAGGGGAATCACCACGGCTCCGGTCAGAATGAGCGGCAGTGCGAAATCCAGCCTTACAAGGGGGCTCAGGATAAGCAGGATTGACCAGAGAAGCCCGAAGGTGGTGAAGGGCTTTACCTTGCTACGGGCGACCAACTGATAAAACTCAGACAGAGGCATCAGTCCCCAGACGAGAGCGAGGAGGTTGAACCAGACTCCACCCGCCCATGTCATCAAGATGACCGGCGGTATAAGCGTAAAAGCAGTGATTAGTCTTTTTCTAAACATAGGCCTTCAGAGTCTGCCGAAGCGTCTCTGACGCTGGCTATAGGCAAGAAGGGCTTTATCAAGCTCTGCTTTATCGAAATCGGGCCAGAGCAGTTCCGAAAAATAATACTCGGCGTAGGCGGACTGCCAGATGAGGAAGTTGGAAATGCGCAGTTCTCCCCCGGTACGAATGAGAAGGTCTACGTCAGGTAACCCTGAGGTGTAGAGGCATTTGCTGAAGAGGGCTTCGTCAACCCTCTCCGCCGGGATGCCGTCCTTAATGATGCGCCGCGTCGCCATCACAATCTCGTCGCGCCCGCCATAGTTGAAAGCGAGGCAGAGGGTAATGCCGGTGTTGTTTCTGGTCAGGGCAATCGCTTTCTGAATCGAGCCGACCAGCTTCGGGGTAAGTCTTTCCAGGCCACCCAGATGAATAAGCCTCACATCTTGCTGGTGAAAGCCCCGGGTAACCCCGTCAATTCTTCTTTCCAGGAGTCCAATCAGAGTTTCGATCTCTTCCCGGGGACGGCTCCAGTTCTCGGTGGAGAAGGCGAAGACAGAGGCATACTTTATTTTGTAGTCGCTCAGGTAGCCGACGATAGTGTGCAGGTTCTCCAGGCCGCTCTCATGTCCCTGTATTCGAGGTATACCGCGCCGGTCAGCCCAGCGCCGGTTACCGTCCATGATAATAGCAACGTGCTCTGGGATTTTGACACCTGGAGGGAATAATGCCTCAGCCACCGGGCGGTTAGACCTCGCTCAGTTCCATTTCTTTGTCCTTGCCCACCCTGTCCACCTCGGCGATGATGGCATCAGTGAGTTTCTGGAGCTGTTCCTGGGTGCGCTTGGCCACGTCCTGGGAGACTTCCTTGTCTTTCTCCTGCTGCCTTATCTCTTTCATGCCATCCTGCCTGAGGTTGCGGATGATGACCTTCCTCTCCTCAAGCTTTCTCCTGACCAGCCTGACCAATTCCTGACGCCGCTCCTCGCTCAGGGGCGGAATGGCAAGGCGAATGACGTTACCGTCACTTAACGGGTTCAGTCCCAGCTCTGACTTGAGTATGGTTTTTTCAATCTCGCGGAGTGTGCTCTTATCCCAGGGCTGGATGACGATAAGTCTGGCCTCGGGGGCAGAGATGCCCGCCATCTGGTTCAGCGGGGTCGGCACGCCGGCGTAGTCGACCCTGAGGTGAGCGACCAGGGCAGGCGAGGCCCTGCCGGTGCGTATGGTTGAGAGGTCTGTCTTTAGCCCCTCGATAGAGGCTTTCATTTTCTTTTCCGTGTTGAGCAGTGTCGGGTTAATCATCTCCGTTTCCTACCAGCGTGCCCACGAGCTCGCCGGTGACGGCACGTTCAATACTATTTTCTGCTTCCAAGTCGAAAACAATGATGGGGAGCTTGTTCTCCAGGCAGAGCGAGAGCGCGGTGGCATCCATGACCTTCAGGCGTTTGTTCAGGGCTTCCAGATGGGTGAGACGGGTGAACTTCTTTGCCCGGGGGTTTTCACGCGGGTCGGAGTCATAGATACCGTCAACCTTGTTCTTTGCCATGAGGAGCACGTTAGCATTAATCTCTATCGCCCTTAGCGCGGCGGCGGTGTCGGTGGTCATATAGGGATTGCCGGTGCCACAGGCGAAGATTACGATGCGGCCTTTTTCCAGATGGCGGAGGGCGCGTCTCCGGATATATGGCTCAGCCACCTGCTGGACGTTGATGGCGGACATGCAGCGGGTGATGACCCCGATTCTCTCCAGCACATCCTGTAGCACGAGACTGTTAATGAGAGTTGCCAGCATTCCTGCATGGTCGGCGCTGACCCTATCCATGCCTTCTTTTTCGGCTTTAGCCCCGCGAAAAATATTGCCACCGCCGACCACGGTGGCAATGTCTACGCCCATCTCGCTGACCCTTTTCAGCTGTTGGGCGATGCGGTTTAAGGGGGTGGCATCAATGCCGTAGCCGGAATCACCCTGAAAGGCTTCGCCGCTCAGCTTGAGCAAAACCCTTCTGTATTTCGGCTGAGTCATCTGACCTCTTAAGCGCCGAGTTCGAAGCGGGCGAATCTTTTTATCCGGATATTTTCCCCGGTTTTGGCGATAACCTCATTCACGATATCCTGAACGGCGCGGGTCGGGTCTTTTATGTAGGGTTGAAGCAAAAGACAACCGATCTCAGGCAGCGACTCGGTGTTTGCCGGTAACTCTTCTTTGGTAACACAGATAGGGCTTGAAGCGGCGACCTGCATCGCCAGGTTGTGCGCCAGCTCCTTGAATTCAAATGTCCTAGCAACGAAGTCGGTCTCGCAGTTGACCTCGACCATGGCGCCGATGCGCCCGGCGGTATGGATATAGGCTTCTACCAGACCCTGAGAGGTAGCACGGGTCTCTTTTTTCTTCGCCTCAAAAAGACAGCGCTCTTTGAGTATCTGGATAGCCTTGCCCATGTTGCCCTCGGCTTCCATGAGGGCGTTGCGACAGTCCATTACCCCGGCGCCGGACTCAGCTCTTAGCTCTTTGACGCTATCGGCTGTTATCTTCAACGTTCGGCTCCTTGTCTTCTTCGGCAGCGAGTGCACTGGCCAGCGTTTGGCTCACCGCAGGCTTAGCGACATCCGTGGGGGTTTCTTTATTCTCCTCTACGGCGGGCAGGGTAATCTGACTCTTGCCCTCGATAGCAGCGTCGGCTATCTTGCTGCAGACCAGCTTGATGGCTCTAATCGCATCATCATTACCCGGAACCGGATAGTCTATATTATCGGGGTTGGCGTTGGTGTCAACTACGGCGACTACGGGGACGCCCACCCGCTTGGCTTCGGCCAGGGCGATGTCTTCTTTGGTCGGGTCAATGATAAAGAGAGCCGAGGGCAGATTGGTCATCTCCTTGAAGCCACCCAGGTTTCGGTTCAGGCGGGTAATTTCCTCCTCAAGCTTTTGGGCTTCTTTTTTGGGCAGGCGGTTAAAATCGCCCTTTGCTTTCTGGTCTTCCAGGCGCACCAGGTAGTCAATGCGGGACTGGATGGCGGCGAAGTTGGTCAACATGCCACCAATCCAGCGCTGTTTGACATAAAACATACCACAGCGCTTGGCTTCTTCTTCGATGATGCTCTGTGCCTGCTTCTTGGTGCCGACAAAGAGGATGGTGCCGCCTTCGGCAACAGTCTGGCGGATATAATCGCAGGCTTTAAAAAGCAGGGCTGAGGTCTGTTCCAGGTCAATAATATGGATACCATTCCGCTTGGTGAAGATAAAGCTCTTCATGCGCGGGTTCCAGCGGCTGGTCTGGTGTCCGAAGTGGGCCCCAGCCTCCAAAAGCTGTTTGACGGTTACTGTTTCAGGCAATGACTAACCCCCCTTCCGGATACAAGTATTCTCTGGAATCTTCCGTAGAAGTATAGCATACCGTTTAAGCTAGGGCAATATTGTGTATTGTATAAGCGTTGGCTCTGCTGTAATTCTCTCAGTATGATAATAATATGCTATGATATGTATTACTTTCAATAAGCAGTGGGATTGAGTTAGAGAGCGGATGAATT
>JAZDNC010000066.1:0-2927 GCA_043800335.1 Chloroflexota bacterium | reverse complement strand
TCGGCTATAAATGGCGCCTTCTCGGGTTAACTCGCTACGCATGAGGTGAATCGAATCCACATTGAAGCGATAAACCGTTTCAAATTTGGTGCTGGCGATTACCTGTCCGACGCATTGTCTTTCTTCTGGTGTGGCTCGGTCACGGATACGAGCTAGAGTCAGATGGGGTGTGAAGGCTCTCGCCTCACGAGGGAAGCCCAGCTTAGCCAGACCGGATTCAATGCGCTTCTGTAGCTCGCCAAGCTTGTCTAGTTCACCTTCTATGCCGACCCATATCACCTGCACCCGCTTCAAGCTGGGAAAGACGCCCAGCCCCTTTAGCTCGAGCTGTAAAGGAGCGGTGCCGCTGGCTGCCGTCTCAAGCGCCCTGGTTATTTCGGTAATCCGGTGGCTGGTGATATTACCGAGAAACTTAAGGGTGAGGTGAATACCAGACGGGTCAATCCACTTTGCCGGGAACTCTCCGCATGATTTTAGCTTCGCCTGAAGTTGAGACAGTATCGACTTTACTTCATCCGGCAGTTCAATCGCTATGAAGGAACGGATTTCTTCCATCTTAAATTCCAAGAAGCCTCTGCGCGTTACCGTGAAGAATCAAGCCCTTTGCCTCGTCCGACAGACCTGCCGCGTCTATTTCCTTGAGCAGTCTTGCCGGCGAGAGCAGCGGATAGTCACTCCCGAAAAGAATCCTGTCGGCGCCGATAAGCTGACAAACCTGGCTGTAAATCTGAGGAGTGTAGAGGAAGGGAGAAGCGGCGGTATCAAAGTACACGTTCTTTAAGGCTCGCTTTACCTCGGGCATCAGTGCATAAAAGGGTAAGCCGCCACCCCAGTGGGCACAGACCAGATTTAAGTCCGGGAACCTGGTGATGAACGGATAGACTGTGTCAGGAGTAATTTTGCCCTTGCCGGGGTAGTCATGACCCACCGGTTCCGAGGTGTGCGTGAGTAAAATTAACCTGTGTTTCTGCAGTGCCTGAATGAAAGGCGTTATCCGTTCGTCCGTGAAATTGAACGATTGCATGTCCGGGCGTAGCTCACCGATGCCTCTGGCTCCCGCTTTAGCACAGCGCTCGATTTCGGCTACCGCGGCTTCGGTAGAACGTGGCTGGACGGCACAAAAGCCGATGAGACGTTTTGGAAAGCGGGCTATTGACTCTAGAATGTAATCATTGGATTGCACGCAAAGCTCATGCGCGGTCCAGCCGAGATTGACGATGACGGAAATATCAATTCCGTGCTCATCCATGTTGGCGATAAGCTCATCGGCAGTGGCGAGCCTGGCTTCTTTCTTGGAATAAAGGAGAGCAAAGCAAGGGTCACGGTCAACATACTGGCTGCGGTTTTCCCTCACTTGCGGAGAAAACACGTGAGTATGAAAGTCGATAATCATCAGTGACCGAATGCTATTGACTAAGTGGCAGCCGGCTTGCCCTTCTGTTTGGGCGCGGCTTTAGCCGGCTCAGCCTTAGCTGGTGCCGCCTCTGCCTCAGCCGTCGGGCCGCCGCCGCTTCAGCTTCTGCCTCAACCGCCGGTTTGGGCGCTACCTCCTCTACCTCGATGACGACCTCGCTCACCCTGACCACTAGCTGTTCCGGGTCAGTTTTCACCATGACGTCTGGACCGACAGCAATATCCTTGACCAGTATCATCTTGTCCAGGTCAGTGAGCGGACCCAGGTCAACCTCAATCTGGGGCGGCAGCTTGCTTGGCAAACACTCGATGCGCAGGCTGCTGATGCCACGGGTAATCATGCGCCCCTTGCCTTTCATTGCCGGTGCTTCGCCTACCAGGACTATGGGCACATCGGTTTCTATCTTTTCGGTTTCCTTGACCTGATAGAAGTCAATGTGGAGCAATTGCCGGGTTATGACATCTCTCTGCATTTCGCGGACGAATACACTCCTTGGTGATTTCTCATCGTCAACCTTGAGATTCAGCAGTCGGGTGGTACCAGCCTTAGCGATTATTTGCTGTAGCTGGGATGTTTCACATTGCAGCGCCAGTGATTCGATATCATGCCCGTAGACATGGGCAGGCACAACGCCTTTTTGACGCAGGAGTCTTACCTTCTTCCCGAGCACATCTCGTTTAGAAGCTTTCAAGGTCAATTTATCCATGTATGGTCGCCTCCCTACCTTGCCCATTAAAACATATCTGGCTGTGAAAATCAATTTTTTGTGCCAAGGGGAATGAACAAGCTCTAGTCGAGCACAAAGGGAGAGAGAAGAGGACAGAATACTTACATGGCTATAAAGACCAAGGTAAGCCTCAACGCTAAGAGGGGACTCGTTATCAGCGTCATTCCGGGGTATGCGGACGACTATAGGACGCGGGAGGTTATAGGCTAGCTAGTCGCCTCTGCCTTGTATCGCCGGGCAATCTCTATGGCGATTTCGGTAACTTCTACCGCGTCCTTACCCACCGCCACAAAGAGGGGTTCTTTGCCCCACCCCTCCCCCTCGTAGAAGAGCCTGGGTATACCGCCGTGTTTCGTGGCTAATTGTTTAATCTTTCAGGGCATGGACGCGCCGTCCTTAGCCATTACCTCGGCTGGCTCTTCGGTGCGCTCTATCTTGCCACAGCTCAGCCCCCGCTCCGAGCAGTATTTTTCAACCACTTCTCGGATAGCCGCGTCGTATTTGAAGTTTATGCCCGCATTTATGTTAGGGTCGTATTTTCGTACTTCGATGATGAGCCGTGCCATGTGGTCGGAAGCGCCCCATCGGGGCATCCCTGAAGGATGGGGGAGCCCGCGCACTGAGGTTATCCTGCCATCCACCGCGGCTACCTCTTCAGGGGTCATGGCACCGGGCAGGGCATAGACAAGGTTGACTCTAACCTCGGGGATGAGGGCGGAAAACTCAGGGCAATCCTCCAGCATCCCGATAGCACGGATAAGGTTGCCCAGAATCTTTTCTGACTGC
>JAZDNC010000064.1:0-6846 GCA_043800335.1 Chloroflexota bacterium | reverse complement strand
ATATTGAATTCCCGTAACAGCTTAAAAACGTGCAGGATTTCCGCTATTGCTCCATCAGGCTGTGCCAGGATAAAATCCTTTACTGGTTCATCTCCATCAGCATCCATGTAAAAAACTAATCGCCAGTTCATAGTATATGATATTACACTTCTGAGGTAAAATCCTGCTCAATATCGGAGACTTGCTAAAAGTCTGAATTCCCGCTGTGAGTCCGTTTCCTTTTTTTCTTTAAAAGGAAATGTGGCGTCATATTGCGCAAATTCGGTCTCATCGACTGCGAAAGCGACACTCTCAATAAATCTTCCCGCTATATTGTTTAATACACCCTGCTTCAGTTCAAGTACCTGCAAGGCAACCGCAAAACTGTCGTCGGCGGTCTTGATTTCGTATTTTTCGGCACATCTAAAACCGAAACGGCTATAATATCTTGGGTCTCCGTAAATGCAAATGGCGGGAAATCCCATTTCCCGTGCAAGATTAATAGTATGAGTAATCAGGTAACTTCCTATGCCCTGTTTTTGAAACGTTGGCAGTACGCTTACAGGTCCAAAACTGACAACTTCTTTTTCCGCACCCTGTGTATATTTAAGACGCCCACGGCTGTAAGCAATCTGACCCACAATCTGACCTTCTTTTTCAGCAACAAAGTCAAGTTCCGGAATAACATCGTTGCTGTTTCTGAGATTGTGCAGAATAAAATGTTCGTTGCATCCCGGAACATAGAGATTCCAAAATGCTTCGCGTATCAGTTGCTCAACATCTCTGTAATCTTTTTTCTTTTCGTTCCTGATGATAAGATTGATATTAGACATCACTAGCAGTATAACCCTTTATCAACTTCCAGTACAGAAAAAACGATATCTACGCATAAGTTCAAACACTTTATCACTATTGGACGCGGACCTCTAGTCCATATTTTGATGTACTAATAGAAGGACAGACGTCCCGGAGATTGCCACGTCGTCCCGACTCTGCCGGGTCTCCTCGCAACGACAGGAATAATCTACCCTGCCAAAAGGGGGTAGGGACTCCCCAATTTGCAGTCTCCAGCCTACCCGCCGTCAACCGTGGGGAAGAGTCTTATCGTGTCGCCGTCTTTCAGCTTAACGTTAAGCGCGGCGATTTGCCCCAGAATACGGTCGTTCAGGACAACGCTGATACAGCCGTGGACGTGCCCCGTCCCGTCGAAGACGACCTTGCTGAAAAGCGGTTCTCTCGCCGCCACCCGATTGAGCACGTCGCCAATCGTGGCTTCCGACGCCATCTCCTCCTCAAGGAGGAGCCGCCCTGGCTTCTGGTAACCAACGGCAGTGGTCAACCAGGGCATAAGCTCCAGATTGACTTTCACTAAATCTCCGGCTCCTTACTTGTTCCAGAGGTCTTTCACAATGGCATCCAGCCCCAGCGCCTTGAGCGTCTCGGGTAAGGGCCTGCCTGTCTTCCTGTCCCAGCCCATCTCCTTATAGTAGACGTCCATCATCTTGTCCCAGTTGGGCTGGATGGTGACGCCCTTGGCCGGGCCATCAACCGGCGCTGATGCCCAGCGCGGCGAGGGGCGTTCCAGCGCCACGGTGATGCCGTGCCTCAGGTTAAAGGCGCGGAAGACATTCGCCGACCTGAAACCGACCTCATGGGCATCCTTCGGTGTGAAATTCCAGCCTGTTACCGCGTTAAAGGCTTCCAGCACCACTTTGAGCGGCATCCTGGTGCAGAAGGTGCAGGTGCCCATCATGTCTTCAAACTGGCGCCTTCCTTTGGTTCGGGCAGTATGGGTGGCGACCTCCTCGGGGGAGAAGATGTTCTTCAGGGCGTGGGTATCGGGGTCGTCGGGACCTATATAGCCCGCCTGATAAGTGCCGATATCAGAAACGGCGGTATCAAACATCTCGCGCCACATCGCCCTATGGTCGTGGCCCCGGGGTGAGTGCCCTTTCATAGCGTAGATGCCGAACTCCTTAGCCGCCGGCCCCAGTGCTTCAGCCGCCTTTGCCGTGCCCTCCGCCAGAACGTTGGCAAAAGCCCCTTCGCGGCGGGCGATGCGCTCAAGGAGCGTATTCATCGCCTTGGTGTTGCCCCACTTGAGCTCAAGACCGCCGGTGTCTTCCTGGTTGAGGAAGCCCTTCTCGTAGAGCTCAATCACCATGGAAAGCAGAAAGCCCGATTCGTTGCCCTCCAGCCCCAGGAGGGTAAACCGATTAGCCATGACCATTGCCTCGTCCGGGTCGGTGTTGCCCACGAGCGGCCCACAAGCAGCCCACATCTCATATTCGGGGTCTTCCACCGTCATACCCTTGTAGGGGCCCTCCCTGAAGGTGACCATCCAGAGGTGGTTCATACGGCATCCCCAGCAGGGGTTCAGCTTGACGTCGTGGTGCTCCCGTGAGTACTGGGCGGTCATTAGACGAGTCTCGGGATAGAGGTTGGTGGTATAGTTCTTGATGGGAAGGGTGCCGGCGACTATCCTCTGGTCAGCCCCCTGGTAGTTGCCCCCGGTGCCCCAGTCAAAGGTACGTCTCGTAATGGGGCTACTCTGAATCTGCTCCCAGATTTTATCCACCGCCTTAGCCATCCCGTCGGGGTCAGCCACCGCCACCGTGCCCTTGCCCCTTGCCGCACAGAAAGCCTTGAGGCGCTTACTGCCCATCACCGCTCCGGAGCCGTTGTGCCCGGCGGCATGGTCTTTGTCACCGAAGATACCGGCGAACTTGACCAGGTTCTCCCCCGCCGGTCCTACGCAGAAGACGCTCATCGCCTTCTCCCCGTAGCCCAGCTCTGCCTTAATGGCGTCCTCAGTCTCCCAGGTGTTCTTGCCCACGAGGTGCTGAGCGTTCCTTAGCTCGGCTTTGCCGTCGTGCATGTAGAGGTAGACCCAGCGCGGAGCTATCCCCTGGAAGATGACGGCGTCGTAGCCGGCGAACTTCATAAAAGCGCCCATGTAGCCGTTAGCCTGGGTCGCTACCGCCCCGTTGGTTAGGGGGCCCTCGGTTACGATGGAGATGGTACCTGAGCCAGCCATCCTGGTGCCGCCGAAGGGACCGGAGGACACGATGAGGCGGTTCTCCGGGGAGTTCCACTGCACCCCGGGAGGCACCTCGGCGTAGAGGTATTTCGCCCCGAAGCCAGTCCCGCCCACCCACTTCTTGAGCTCTGCTTCACTCAGGACTTCTTCGGTCAGGCGCTCATTGCCGAGGTCAACCCTCAGGATTTTACCCGCATAGCCGTTTGCTGCCATGACAACCTCCTTTTACCCTTAATCTTTCAGATTTGAGAAGGTGTGATACCGATATTTGAGAGCCGTCCTCTTAGAGTCGCATCGAATTATCGGGGCATCAAAGGCTCAGGTATTTAAATGAGGTAGTCAAGTAAAAGATACCTTCTGGATAAAATGTTGTCAAGTGAAGAAGGAAGCGACAATTGGATGGCTGGGCTAGTTCGGACGGTTGACTCCGTTGTAACTGAGCTATAAAATAGCTTTATAGCTATGCAACTGAGATAAGTCGCCCCGAACCGGAAAAGGGTGCGAAGGTGAGGTCGGCAGATGAATACTCGGAAGATAGAAAAGCCCTGGGGGTATGAGCTGGTTTATGCGGAAACTGAAAAGTACGCTGGCAAAATCCTGTTTGTTTTGAAAGGACATCAGCTCAGTCTGCAATACCACAAGGTGAAGGATGAGACGATGTATCTGTACAGAGGAGCGGCTGAGCTAACGCTTCAACCTCCGCAGGGCACAAGCCGGGTGGTAAAGATGTCCGCGGGTGATGCGTATCGAATTACCCCGGGCACTACCCATCGCCTGACTGCCCTTGAGGATAGCGAGATTCTTGAGGTGTCTACCCCCGAGTTGGACGATGTTGTCCGGCTGGAAGACCGCTACGGTAGGGTGTAGAGTAGCCGGGGAGAAGCTACCCTAGGCATTCATACTCGAATTACTTTTGCGTTACCAACCTAGGACCCAGATGAAAATAAATATTAAGAATGGGGGCGGCTTCCCTAAAGGAACACCGTCCCTCATTTCCCTGTGCTCTGCGGAGTTTAGATTACCTTCTTTTCCTTCATGTCGGCAATCTCAGCATCGGAGTAGCCGAGACGCTTCAGGATTTCGTCATTGTGCTGACCGAGTTCGGGGGCGAAGCCGGCTTTGGCCGTGACTTTGGAGAACCTCCAGGGGAAGCCAAGCTCCCTGACCCTGCCCGCCTTGGGATGGTCAACAGTAGTTATGTAGTTATTAGCCAGTACGCCGGGGTCGTTTGCCACATCGGCGAAGTTGTTGATGGGCGCGCTGACCACATCGGCACCGCCACGCAGTATCTGGAGTATTTCCGTCCGGTCTCGTGTGGCAAAGAACTTATCCAGGATTTCAGTCGTCTTCGCTATAGTCTCCTTGGATTTCACGGCCTCCGAGATTTCGCCCAGTCCGGCTTTAGTAAGCGCATCGTAACAGCCGAGCGCCGTCATTACCGGTTTCCAGTCCGGCCCACCAATACCCTGCATTAAGAAGTACTTGCCACTCTTATCAGCAAAGCTACCGCTCATACTCGGGGTTGCCCCGGGTATAAAGCGTACACGCTCGCGCGGCGGCAGCTGGTTATAGAACAGGTAGCTTACCATCCACTGGTTCATCAGATTTACCTGGCCACCGAGAAGCGAGGTGTCAATCTTCTGCCCCTCACCCGTCATCCTGGCATGGTAGAGACCTATCATAGTCGCCATAAAGTTATGGAAGGCGGCAGTCTGGTCACCGACGGATACTGCCGCCGGCAGCATCGGGGTACCCTCAAGCCCGAAGACGCTGCAAATCCCGCCTGCCGCCTGCGCCGCGCCATCAGTGCCGGGTAATTTTGAATCGGGCCCTTCAGGGCCGTAGGCTGAGCAGCTCAGATAAACTATACGCGGGTTAATCCTGGATATGTCCTCATAGCCGAAGCCGTTGCGCTCCGCAGCACCGGGACGGTAGTTCTGGGCAAAGATGTCGGCATCCCTTACCAGCCTGTAAAGCACCTCCTGTGCCTTTTTTTCCTTGATATCCAGGGTGAGGCTCTTGACGCCGCGGTTATTGGTCTCGAAATAATGTGATATCGGGAAGCTACGGTTCCACATGATTGTCCTTCCCCGCTCTCCGGTTCCCGGCGGCTCAATCTTGATGACCTCAGCTCCCAGGTCAGACATCATGGCAAAGCAAAAAGGACCCGCCTGGAACATGGTCATACAGACGCACTTGACCCCCTCAAGGGGACGACGCATTTCGGTCATTTTCGCCTCCTCTTTTAAATTATTTTGTCTGGGATTACCTAAGAAAGTGGGTATCTAGCCCAAAGCCGGACCAGACGCCCACCATCTGCGATGTGTTCTTGGTGTTTATCCTGCTCCTAACCCTAATTCGCGTGTTTTATTGTAGTTTGCGAGCATTCATCTGTCAAGGAAGCAATAGGCGTTGGCTTTTGCTCTAATACGATGAATGTATTATTATATAGGCGGAGGCTATTAAGAAAGTGACAACCGTTGCAGAAAACACTCTGGTGCGGATTGATAAAATAACGCTCGGCCCTTACGATACCAACGCCTACGCCATAGTAAATAAGCTGACCAACGAGAGCATTCTGGTTGATGCCCCGGCTGAGCCCGAGAAGCTGCTGGAATTTATGTCGGGGACGTCACCGAAGTATGTTTTCATGACCCACTCACATAAAGACCATACCGGCGGGCTCCAGGGTTTCGTGCGTAAAACATTTGTAGATATTGATAACGAGCACAGGCCTATTCCCTGCGGCGCCAACCTGGCGGACATGCCGGGAGTTCCCCTTGCCTGCCATATGAGGCTCGGTGACGGTGAATTTGTCCGGCTGGGCGAAGTCAGGGTCAATATACTGGGGACACCAGGGCATACCCCGGGGAGCATTTGCCTGAGGGTCGGCAGCTTTCTCCTGGTTGGCGATACCGTTTTCCCCGGAGGCCCCGGGCATACAAACTCGCCCGCAGCGTTCAAAGAGATAGTTCACTCCATTACGGAGAAAATACTCACTCTTCCTGATGGGGTCAGGATTTTCCCGGGTCATGGACCCGATACCACCGTGGGTGAAATAAGGGCTGAATATAAGGTCTTTGCGGCTAAGATCCACGTCCCCAACCTCTGCGGGGATGTGACCTGGCTCAAGTCGTAGGCCGAGTCTTCAAGGTTCTTGAACCCCCTTTGTCCCCCCAGTCTTGGGGGAATTAGGATTTCCTCCAAATCCCCGCCAAAGAGGGCTTCGCCCCCCTTGCGCTAATCTGAGGAAAAGAAAGGCACCTGACCCATGATGAGCCAGGTGCCCGTTCCGTTTTTAGAGTCTTAACCGTCAGCGACTATTTCTTGGTGAGGGTCTCCAGCAGGATTTTGCCGCGATTGACGTTATAGATGCCGCAGCAGCACTGCTTGCCGATTTCCTTGGAGGCGGCTAGGGAGCTGATTCTGCCTGCGGCGACCCGCTTAATCATATTCTCAACCAGGTAGCGGGAAATCATGCCATGCCCGCACATGGTACAGAAATCGTTGATTTCGGGTGACGGCAGATAATCTAACTTGCCCCAGATACCGCCGGAGAACTCCTGGGTATGGAGCATGGTGCCGGTCTTCTCAACGAGCTCCCAGGCTCTCGCGAAGGGGGCGGACATGACGACGGAGATGCCCAGGTCGGCTTCCTTAACCTCTTTGACGAAGGCAACGGCGTCTTCCATGGTGGTGAAGATGCCATGAACGATTGAGGTTTCCTTAACCAAGGGGAGAATCTCGTCCAGGGATTTCTGGAGCGAGTTGCCGCCAATCATATCGCCGAAGTTGGTGGGATTATGCTTGGCCGCAATCTGCAGAAT
>JAZDNC010000059.1:0-19637 GCA_043800335.1 Chloroflexota bacterium | reverse complement strand
GGAGCAGAACGGCTACCACAACCACGGCGACCCCTGGCTTGAGGAGCGCTACGGCTAGGCATGGATGAAGGCGAGGTTCTGGGCAGGCTCAGGTCTATGGCGAACCCGGCCAACGTCGCCGGAATGGCGCGCTTTGGCATCAATTCCGAAAACACACTCGGAGTCTCGGTCACCGAGCTGAGAAAGCTCGCCCGGGAAATCGGAAAAGACCACGGACTTGCCCTCAAGCTCTGGGAGTCCGGCATACACGAGGCAAGGATTCTGGCCTCAATCATTGACGACCCCAGGCTCGTCACCGAATCTCAGATGGAGTCATGGGTCAGGGATTTTAACTCGTGGGACGTCTGCGACGAGGTCATCATGAACCTCTTCAAAAAAACGCCCTTTGCCCGTGACAAGGCTCTGGAATGGAGCGCCCGCAAAGGGGAGTTCGTCAAGAGGGCGGGTTTTGTGCTCATGACCAACCTCACCGTGGGCGATAAGAAAGCCGGGGACAGCCTTTTTGAGACGTTCCTGCCCCTGATAAAGCGTGAGGCAACTGACGGAAGGAACAACGTCAAAAAAGCCGTCAACTGGGCGCTACGGCAGATTGGCAAACGTAATATCAGGCTGAACCAGCTTGCTATTAAAACGGCCGAAGAGATTCGGAAGCTGGATGACCGCACCGCCCGCTGGATTGCTTCGGACGCTTTGAGAGAGCTTAGAAGCGATGCGGTGAAGAAAAGACTGAAGGCGAAAGATGCCTAATCCCAGAACCTATCAGACCGAAGCCATCATCATCAAAAAAATCAAGCTCGGTGAGGCGGACAGAATCCTCACTCTCTTTACCCCCGACCTGGGCAAAATCAGGGCGGTGGCGAAAGGAGTCAGGCGTCCCAGGAGCAAGATGTCCGGACATTTGGAGCTTATCACCTACAGTCTGGTCTCTCTGTCACGCGGGCGAAATCTGGACACCATCAGCGGGAGCCAGACCATAGAGGGCTTTCTTCCCCTCAAGAGTGACCTTGAGCTGACGGCGGCGGCGCTTTACACCCTGGAGCTGATTGACCAGTTCACCGAGGAAAGGCAGGAGAACCAGCCACTGTTCCAGATGCTCCTTGAGACGCTCAGGCATCTGGCAGAGGGTGGAGACCGCGAGATGACTCTTCGCTATTTTGAGATGAGGCTTTTAGACCTCACGGGCTACCGTCCCGAGCTTTACGCCTGCGTTGCCTGTGGCAAAGCCCTCGAGCCGGTGACTAACTTCTTCAGTGCCGGCGCCGGCGGGATGCTGTGCCCCGCCTGCCGTCACAGCAGTTACAGTAATCCTATCTCAATAAATAGCCTCCAAGTGCTCCGCTGGCTTCAGAGCGGTAACTACGAAACCATCTGCGGGCTCAGACCCGCCGACACTCCGCTCGATGAACTCAGACGGGTCCTGCGCAGCTACATACGGTTCCTTCTGGAGAAAGAGATAAAGTCCGCCGCCTTTCTGGACAGCCTGGGAAACGCTTAGGGCATGGTCAATGTTCATACCAACTTCATATTATATTTGTCAAAACTTTATTCCTATTTCCAAAAGGGAATTTCAAGATTTCTCAAGCTTTGCGGAAACTCAAGGCAGGTTCTGTTCGATTGGAGTTCGTGACTATCCTCTTAGCAATTAGGAGCACACCAGTATTATTTCTTTCCGTACTCCTCAATTATGGCAAGCAAGTCATTTTCTGAAAAGCCACATTTATCGTGGGAACCATCCTTAAAAGATTGTTCCCAGTATTGTCTAACTTCCTCCCAATAAGGTAAGTATAATCGTCTCATTATTTCAGTAAATTCACTCATCTCAATACGCTCGTTAATCTTTCTAGTCTCCGATAACTCCAGCCAGTGCAACATATGACCAAATCCGCCAGACGTAATCATATGTTCGAGGTGCATATCTTCGACTATTATATTCTTGCGTCTAAGTGTTTCTTCTTTGTAGTAACACGGTCCTCCATAATGTACAATCCGAAATTCCGAAATAACGCCAGTTTTCGTGTCATGAAGATATTCCAACCATCCATCATCTGGCTTTTCGATAAGTTTTCCACAAGAATCACAAATCCATTGTCTTAGCGGTTGCAGTTTCGGCACATTACCCCCCAATAGCTAAATCTTTTGCCTATTTTACCACAACAGTATGCTCGCCTTTGTTTGGTGTCATCGCGAGGAGCCCTCACGCTTCGCTCAGGGTAAACTCCGCGACGTGGCAATCTCACCATATTTCTACGTCATTGCGAGGGCTTCAGCCTGTGGCAATCCGTCTTTTCGCTACGATGCAGGGGTTGCGGATTGCCACGCTTCGCTTGCAATGACAACTAACTAAAATGGCTACTTTACTGGACTCCGAATAATACCTATAATAGCCGATAAGCATTGAGCGTAACGCCAGGAGAATCCCTGGATTTAAAATTTAAGGGGAGATATGGCAACCAGACTGGAACGTGTCTTTGAGCAGAGGCTGGAAAAGCTCAAGCGAATTAGAGAGCTGGGTCTTAACCCTTATCCCAACACCTTTCACCGCACTCACACGACCGCAGAGGCGATAGAGCTTCTGAAGAAAGCCGAAGCGTCACCGGAGACGAAAGCAGAGAAAGTTACCGTCGCCGGGCGCATCACCGCCAACCGGGGGATGGGCAAAATCTCCTTCATGGACTTACGGGATGATAGCGGGAAGATTCAGCTTCTCCTGCGCAAAGATGCGCTTGACGAAACCACCAGAAAATTGATTGAAGAGCTGGACATTGGTGATATTATCGGGGCAAGCGGCAAATTATTGCGCACCCGGAGCGGCGAGCCTACGGTAGAGGTCGAGAGTCTCACTCTACTCACCAAGTCCCTTCAGCCCCTTCCCGAGAAGTTTCACGGGCTGGCGGACGTCGAGCTACGTTTCCGTCGCCGTTACCTTGACCTCATCGCCAACGCCGAGGTCAAGGAGAGCTTTGAGCTGCGGAGCCGTATAATCACAGCACTGCGTAGTTTCCTGAACGGTCGGGGTTTTCTGGAAGTGGAGACCCCGGTGCTTCAACCCGCCGCCGGCGGGGCGCTCGCCCGTCCCGTTATCACGCATCACCACGCCCTCGACCAGGACTTCTATCTCCGCATCGCCCTTGAGCTTCACCTGAAAAGGCTCATCATCGGCGGGTTCGACAAAGTCTACGAAATCGGGCGCGTCTTCCGCAACGAGGGGATTGACCTTAAGCACGACCCGGAGTTCACCATGCTGGAGAGCTACGAAGCCTACGCCGATTACCGCGACGTGATGAAGATGGTCGAGGACGTGGTATCGGGGATAGCTCTTGAAGTGCTGGGCAAGGACAGCGTTGAATACGGTGGTAACACCATCAGCCTCGAGACACCCTGGCGGCGGCTTGACCTGAGAGAAGCTCTAATCCAGTGTGCCGGAATTGATTTTCTGAAGACCGAGAGCCTTGATGACCTGAGGAAAGCGATGCAGGAGAAGGGCATCGCCGTCGACCCGCAAAAAGACAAGGGGCGGCTTATTGATGAGCTTATCTCCACCTTTGTTGAGCCTGTACTCATCCAGCCCACTTTCCTGGTTGACTACCCCATCGAGATGTCGCCATTAGCCAAGACGAAGCCGGGGACAGGTGACCGTGTCGTGGAGCGCTTTGAGGCTTTCGTCGGCGGGATGGAGATTGCCAACGCCTTCACCGAGCTGAATAACCCCCTTGAGCAGAGGGAGCGCTTCGCCAGACAGCAGTCTTCACGGCATGGTGACCACGAGGAGAAGTGGACGATTGACGAGGACTTTGTACTGGCGCTGGAGCACGGCATGCCGCCCACCGGGGGGCTGGGAATAGGCATTGACCGGCTGGTGATGCTCTTTACCGGTAAGGAGTCAATTCGAGAGGTCATCTTCTTCCCGCACCTGAAGGAGAAAGATTGATGGCTGAGGTTAAGTTGCATACGCTTCAACATGGCTCGTCATTGCGAGCCATGTTGAAATCGGGGCGTGGCAATCTCCAAAATAGCGAAGGGAAAGCAGTTAGCATAACTCTCGCGAGGTAAAGATTGATGATAGACCTTAAATTCATACGGGATAACCCGGAACTGGTGAAAAAAGCCATGGACGCCCGCTGCACGGTAGCACCGGTTGATGAGATTCTGGCGCTTGATACCGAGAGGCGGCGGAAGGTTACCGAGCTTGAGAGTTTGCGCCATACCCGCCGCGAGGTGGCGCGGGGGCAGGAACTCACCCAGTCCGCCATTGACGCAGCCAGGGAACGCCGCTCTCACATCAAGGAGCTGGAAGAGGGCGTCAAGAAGCTGGACGAAGACCTGAGGCTCTTGCTTCTCCAGGTGCCCAATATCCCGCAGGCGTCTGTCCCCGTCGGGAAATCGGAAAAGGATAACCCCTTAATCCGTACCCGGGGCGAGCTTAAGACCTTCGACTTCACGCCTCTGCCACACTGGACGCTGGGGGAGAAGCTGGGCGTCATTGACTTTGAGCGGGGGGTAAAGCTCTCCGGCACCCGCTTCTACGTGTTAAAAGGCGCAGGGGCAAAATTACAGCGGGCGCTCATCCAGTTCTTCCTTGACCTGCACACCAGGGGGCACGGCTACACCGAGGTCTACCTCCCTTTCATGGTGAAAGAGGCGTGCATGGTTCAGTCGGGCAACCTGCCCAAGTTCGCCGATAACCTCTATCATGACGCCGAGGAGGACTTCTGGCTGGTGCCCACCGCCGAGGTGCCCCTCACCGGGCTCTACGCCGATGAAATCTTCCCGCCCGGAGCGCTTCCCATCTATCATGCGGCTTATACCGCCTGCTTCAGACGGGAGAAGATGTCCGCCGGCAAGGACACGCGCGGCATCAAGCGGGGGCACCAGTTCGACAAGGTGGAGCTTTACAAGTTCGTTGCGCCGGAGAAATCAAACGAGGAGCTTGAGAAGCTACTTAACGACGCCACCGATGTCTGCGATAAGCTGGGACTCACCTACCGGGTCATCCAGCTCTGCACCGCGGACATGGGCTTTGCCTCTTCAAAGACCTATGATATCGAGGTCTGGGCGCCGGGCTGTAACGAGTGGCTTGAGGTAAGCTCCTGCTCCAACTGCTGGGACTTCCAGGCGAGAAGGGCAAACATCCGCTACCGGGCAACCCCCGAAGCCCGTCCGCAGTTCGTTCACACCCTGAACGGCTCGGGGCTGGCTCTGCCCAGGATTTTCATCGCTGTCATGGAAAACTATCAGCAGAAGGATGGCAGTATCGTCATCCCCGAAGCGTTAAGACCCTACACCGGCGATTCGGTCATCAAATAGCATGGCGGAGAAGTGTTACTTTCACCCTGAATCTAACGCCGCCGGCACCTGTATAAACTGCCAGAAACCAGTCTGTATTGAGTGCAAGGTCGTGCTCGGTGGCGAGACCTACTGTGCTGTCTGCGCCGATAAGCTCTTCGTCAGACGGGACAGGATTGAGCCTTCGGTAATGGTTCAGCCGGTAACCCTGGCCAGGTCGGTAAGCTGGTTTGAACAGCACCTGAACCTGACCATGCTGGTCGCCTGGGCGGTAGCCTTCGTGACCGCTTTCTTTACCGGTATTGCGCTGTTGATGGTAAAGCCTGATATTACCGATAGACAGCTTGAGGTAATAGGGCTTGCCATCGGGATGCTGTTCCTTTTGCCGGCGGGAAGCTGGGTACTCAGGAAAAAGAACCGCAACCAGCGGTGGCTTTTGCTCCTTTTAATCCCCTTCGGCTGGGTTCTGTTTTTGCTTCTGGAGAACCGAGGTAGTATGGCTAACAGGAGGCATCGTTCTCTTAAGATTGTTTCATGGTATAATCCTCGCCCAATGTGGCTTCTCATATTGATAGGGGCATTAGTATCATATCTGCTTTCTGAGTGGGCTTCAGATAAGATACTAAAGGCTGTATTTGAGGCTTTTGACACTATTATTGTTGAGAATTCCACTTATGACTTACTTAAACTTGCTCTCAAAGCTATAATTTTTGTGTCATCTTTTTATAGTCTCATGATGATATTTGGAAAGCGCCGCTCTTAGTTGGCGGTTCTCTTCCTTCGCTCTACGCCAATAAGAATTAAGTTAAGAGCTACTGTCATTAGTACATAAGATACAGCAAAGACTTTAGGAGGCAGATAACATCGTTACTATGCAGTTTTTCTGTCAGAGTAGTTATCATAGTCTCAGTGTTCTTAGCCTCTTGTCGGTCTCAACACTCGCCATTTACCACGCTGGGAAAATTCCCGTGACCAAAACCAAACGATGCCCAACAGAAGATAAAAGACTATTATGGATTAGGAGGTATTCAGATGGCACAAAGTCCGCAGAGTCCCCTAGCCTCGCTGGAAAAGCTTGACCCGGAACTGTTCAAGGCGATGCAGCAGGGTCGCCAGTTTGCCCTGGGTGACGGCGGGGCGCTCCCCAAGAAGTACAAGCTTCTCATCGCCGTGGCGCTGGACGCCGCCCACGGGTCGCCCGACGGGGTGAGAAACCTTGCCCAGCAGGCGATGAAGGAGGGAGCGACCAAGCAGGAGCTTGCCGATACCCTCAGGGTCGTCCACTATATCTTTGGCGGTGGGGCGATTCACGTCGCGGCAAGGGGCTTACAGGGCGTATTCTAGAGCCTCCGTCTCACACGACTAACAGCAGATAGAAGCAACTCTCGGTAATTCACCAGCGTTGTAGAAATCCTCTTGCGCTTAAATGTATAATGCTTCCTGTCTCAATGGGGAGGGGTGTCTGAGCGGTTTAAAGAGACGGTCTTGAAAACCGTTGTCATCGCAAGATGACCGTGGGTTCGAATCCCACCCCCTCCGCCATTTTGAATGAGCTTGTCTCAATTTACCCCTTGTCCACTTCTGCCAAATCAAATGTCATCCCGTCTCTTGCCGCGATGACCCTGACCCCGGTCTTCTGGCTCATCTTCTCCGCCAGTTCCCAGGGCTTTGCCCGCCAGACGTTCATGCCGAAGTGGGTGAGGATGGCTACCTTCGGCTTTATCTGCCCTATAATCTCCTGAGCCTCGGGAATGGAGAGGTGGTCGAGGTGGGGTATCGGCTCAAGGAAGACGGTGTTCAGTATTATCATCTCGACGGGGTAATACTGGCTCAGTTTGTCGAAGTAGTGGGTATCAGCGATGTAGGCGAAGCTGTGTCTCGGGGTCTTGAAGATGATGCCGTAAGTCTCCACGGTGTGGATGTGGCGGACGGGCGTGGTGAAAGAGACACTATCCACCGTGTAGCTACCGCCCTCTTTGAGGAGCTCAATCCCCGCCAGTGACTTTCTAAGGTAGGAGTAAAGCACCGGCTCGCTATCCAGGGCGTCGGCGGGGGCGAAGAAATAGCCATGGGGCTTGAAGCCACCCTGAGTCATGGCTTCCACCATGACATTGACATCGCCGGAGTGGTCGAGGTGGCGGTGGGAGAGGACGATAGCGGCTAGCTTCTCCGCCCTTAGCTTCCGCTTCGTGCTCTGGACGATACAGCCGGGTCCGGGGTCGAGAAGGATTTCTGTCCCGTTGAGCTTGAGCCAGATGCCACCGGTAGCCAGCACCTGGGTGGAAACAACGAAACGGGCGCCCCCGGTGCCCAGGAAAATGATTGATTCTTCCGGCTCTCTTGTCTCGCTCATCGGGGTATATTATAACGGTTTTGCCCGACTCCCGCCGCCATCGGAGGGAAGGACTCACTCGCTCCACTTGTAATGACATTTGAGCACCTTTGACGGAGATTGATTTAGAGACTAAAATAGTAATGCTGGATGCCAGGGAACTTCAGTTCATATATAATAACGACAAAAGGCGGTAATGAAACGACAAGAACTCATAAGGTATTTGATGGAACAGGATTGTTTTCTCCTGAGAGAAGGCCGAAGACATAGCATATATCAGAGAGGTAGGTATAGAACTGAAATTCCGAGACATAACGAGATAGTTGGTGAACTGGCGAGAAAAATCTGTAAGGACCTGCAAATTTCGTTTCCTCAATAGAGGTGACAGACATGGAGTTTAGGGCAGTCGTTAAACGTAGCGGGAAGTGGTGGATAGGGTGGCTAATTGACTTACCGGGCGTTAATGCTCAGGAAAGAACCAGGAAGGCGCTCTTAGAATCACTCAGAATCGGCGCCGAGGATATGCTCAATATCCCGTATGAACCGGGTAAAGAAGAAGAACTCATCTTAGTCAGAGTATAAAATGCTGCTGAAGGAAATGGTCACATTTTCCCAGATGGGCAAGAGTCAAATTTCTTTATTGAGGGAATAAATGGAATACCTCTGGGCGCCGTGGCGTAGCGAGTATATCCACATGGAAAAGTCCGAGGGCTGTATCTTCTGCCTGGGGGCGAAGGAGGCTGACGACCGAAGCGGTATCCTCTACCGCGGGGAGAAGAACTTTGTCATCATGAACAAGTATCCCTACAACCCGGGGCACCTTATGGTAGCGCCCTACCGCCACATCGCCTCCCCCGAAAACTTTACCCCTGAGGAGCTTGCCGACCACTATGAGATTGTCAGGAAATGCCTCAAAGCCCTGAGAGAGGCGTTTAAGCCCCAGGGCTTTAACATCGGGATGAATCTGGGCAAGGTCTCCGGCGCTGGCATTGACACCCACATCCACACCCATATTGTCCCACGCTGGCAGGGCGACACCAACTTCATGCCTCTTATCGCCGAGACCAAGGTTGTCTCGGAAAGCCTGAGCGCGGTCTATGAGAAGCTGAAGGAAAGGTTTTAGAGGGGCATCTTCAAGCTTGGTAAACCCTGCTTCTACTTGAGCCCAGATAAATCGTCATTGCGAGGGCTTAAGCCCGTGGGGCAATCCGCCTTTGTGTCATTCCTGCGAAAGCAGGAATCCAGAGGGGAGAGGAGAAGGGTATGGATTGTGCGAGCACAATAACCCCCCGCCTTTTAGCTTCAAAGTGAGTGCCGATAAGGTATGAAAAGCTTGTCAGCTAGGGAGTTGAAGACTACTTTCTCCAGCTTTTCCTCAGTTGATACTGGACATTCCAGATTGTGCTCATACTGCTAGGCAGCTCAACTTCCATGTGTCTTTTGAAAGAGGCATACTCAAGGCTTGCCTCATAGTTCTCAAATGACTGCATGTTTTCAAAATACAAGATGGAGACATAAGCCGGGATTTCCACTTCCAGATACTTGAGCCAGGGTGTCCTTATCGACAGGTCAGACGCTTTGAAGCAGTTATAGGCTTTCAGCCCGGGTGATTTCATGAGGATGGGGATGTAAACACGGGAAGCCCATTTCATAAACCACTGGTCGTATCTTCCCTGTTCGGTGGCGGGCACTTTGAATCCCTCAAGGTGGATTATGGGAGCATTATCAACAATAGAACTATCAGACGAAGATGAGTCGTTTCTGAAGCTCCCAACTAGAGCATAGAGGTCGTGCCAGATATATTGCACCCTGTAGAATGTGGCATTATAGTCTTTCTGAATGGCAATGCGTGTTGGATTCGTGGTGTATTCCTCGGCAGCCTTCCTGTTTCTACGGTGAAAGATTGAAATCAAATCAGGATATTCAAGAGACCTTTTGACAATTCGGTAAGTGTCAATTCCATCATTGCCGGGTATTTTTATGTATGTTGGGCAATAGACCTCATCGTACCATTTCAGAAACTTGTCTTCTATATCAGAAGGAATAATCCTGCCGTTTATGCTTATGTGCGGTCTGTTTTCCATCTGAGCACCTTTCACTTTCTTCGAACAAAAAGGGGCACAGCCTTCGTTTTACCAGGTTACTCTGATGCCCTTAATCATTTACTCCCCCTTGGATTGTCTCAGGAGGCTATTTTTGATATAGCTTTACATGCCTTTAGAGAATAATCTACTTAGCGGTGTTAGTCAATGAGGAACTATTGCAAGCATCAACGTATTCCTAAATGGTCAAGGTGTGGAAATACCATGAATTATCCCTGTAGAAATTGTGGTGGTTGTGACCACATCATCTGGGTTATCGGGTCAAGCCCTTCAGAGAGAACCTTCAGGGTGAATCTGACAATGACAAGAACGGATTGCTTCGCTACGCTCGCAATGATAGATTAGCGATGCCCGGGAACGTGTTTAGCTTGACAGCATACGGCTGGCTTGGGCTATAATAGAGTGTTTTATAATCGGAGGCGAGAGATTTTACAGATAAATGTCGCCGGGCAGCTCAAGAGCGAGGTGGGCACGGCGCGAACTTATGAGGTATCGGACTGCCTGGATGTTACCGGAGAGGGTGATGAGAGTCCGGTTGAGGGCGAGGTGAAGCTCACCCGCACCGACCGCAGTATCCTGGTGAAAGGGGGGCTCTCCACCGAGGTCAGGGTTGCCTGTGCGCGCTGTCTTGCCGAGTTCGTCTGCCCCCTCACCCTTGACATCGAGGAGGAGTATTTTCCGACCATAGATATCGTGAGCGGCAATCCGGTTAAGTCAGAGGGTGAGCCGGGTGCCTTCACCATTGATGAGCACCATGTGCTCGACCTGAGCGAGGCGGTCCGGCAGTATGCGCTCACGGCAGTCCCCATCAAACCGCTCTGTCGCCCGGACTGCGCCGGGCTCTGCCCGGTCTGCGGGAAAGACCTGAACCCGGGCGTCTGTAACTGTGTCAGGACAGAAATAGACCCGCGCTGGTCTAAGCTAATTGAACTCAAGGCTAAAGATAAATAGAGAGAAGGAGTTAAATAGATGGTCCCCCTAACTAAGAAAAAGTCTTCTCGCTCTCATACCAGGGAAAGACGGGCGCATCACGCCATAACCCAGCCTCAGCTGGTTGAGTGTCCTAAGTGCCACAGTCAGAAGATGCCCCACCAGGTCTGTCCGGTCTGTGGCACCTATAACGGGCGGGAAGTCATTACCCCCAAGACACCGAAGAAAAAGAGCTAGGGCCCAATATGCTCAAGACCGTAATCTGTGAGCTCTTCGGCGTCAAATACCCCATCATCCAGGGCGGGATGGCGCACATCGCTACCTCGGAGCTTGCCTCCGCCGTATCCAACGCCGGCGGGCTAGGGCTTATCGGCTCGGGTAACGCCCCACCGGAATGGGTGAAGGATGAGATACACAAGATACGTGAAATGACAGATAAGCCCTTCGGGGTGAACATCCTGCTCATCTCTCCTTACGCTAAAGAAGTTTTTCAGGTGGTTCTTGAGGAGAGGGTGAAGGCGGTTACCACCGGCGCCGGTAACCCCGGGGTCTACATTCCGGCGCTCAAAGAAAAGGGAATCAGGGTCGTCCCGGTGGTAGCCAGCGTGGCGCTGGCGAAGCGGCTGGAAAGGATTGGGGTAGATGCCCTCATCGCCGAGGGCATGGAGTCGGGCGGGGAGGTGGCGGAGACGACAACCATGGCGATTGTCCCCCAGGTGGTTGACGCCGTCAAAATCCCGGTGATTGCCGCCGGGGGGATTGCCGACGGCAGGGGTCTCGCTGCTGCGCTGGCACTGGGTGCTCAGGGGATACAGATGGGCACCCGTTTTGTCTGCTCCACCGAGTGTATCGCCCATCCTGCCTACAAGCAGAAGATTATCGAAGCCCGCGACCGCGCCACCGTGGTCACCGGCAGGAGCGTGGGCTACCCGCTGCGCTGTATTGAGAACAAGTTCACCCGGCATCTGGAGGCGCTTGAGAAATCGGGCGTCTCCAAAGAGGAGTTTGATGCCCTGGGGCGGGGCAGAGTACGCCAGGGGCTGATTGAAGGTAATCTGGAGGACGGCTCCCTCATTGCCGGCCAGATTTGTGGTCTCATCAAGGAGATTAAACCGGTGAAGAGCATCATTGAAGATATGGTCACCCAGGCTGAAGCTATCATTAGTAACCTTAACTCAGATTTGAAGAGGAAAGCTTGAGTTCAGCCTTAAAAGCCGCTTGCGTCTTCCCGGGTCAGGGCTCCCAGTTCGTCGGCATGGGGAAAGACCTCTACGAGCGCTTTGGGGGAGCTAAAGCCTTATTTGATGAAGCCGACAGGGTGCTGGGCTTTCCCCTTACCAAGCTCTGTTTCGAGGGCCCCGAGGAGGAGCTGCGTCTGACACTGAATGCCCAGCCGGCGCTAGTCGTCGTCAGCTTCGCCACTTTAGAGGCGATAAAGGAAGCCCACGGGACTAAAGCCCTTCCCGAGGTCTCTTTTGTCGCCGGGCATAGCCTCGGTGAGTACACTGCCCTGGCTTTTGCCGGGGTCTTTGATTTCAAGACGGCGGTCTATCTGGCGAGGGAGCGAGGACGCCTGATGCAGGAGGCGGAGAGCGTCCGCCCCGGCACCATGGCGGCGATGCTCGGGCTTGAGGAGGCGGAGGTCAAGCGGGTCTGCAACGAGACTGGAACCTGCGTGAGCAATGTAAACTGCCCGGGACAGCTCGTGGTCAGCGGTGATAAAGATAGGGTAGCAAAGGCGGTGGCGCTGGTGGGACAGGGCGGGAAGGGCAAAGCCGTTCCACTGCCGGTCGGGGCTGCCTTTCACTCCCCACTCATGGCACCGGCAGCCGAGGGTATGCGCCGGACTCTCGAGAGAATAAATCTTAGTGACCCCAATATACCAGTTGTTGCCAACATCACGGCAACGCCTCTCACCCGCTCCGACCAGATAAAAGAGGAGCTTTTAAACCAGCTAACCAGTTGCGTCCAGTGGCAGAAGTCGGTTGAGTATATGCTTGCTTCCGGCGTCAATGCCTTTTTCGAGATTGGAGCGGGCAGGGTGCTCAGCGGGCTTATCCGCAGGATAGATAAGTCGGCTAAGGTGGTGGCAATCGGCAACGTCAAGTCGGTCATGTCCCTGGGGGGCTAGGCGGGCGTTCATCTTTTCGTATTGACTGAGGGTGTATAATATTCGCTGAATTTCAGGGTGTGTGGCAATGCGGCGTAAGGCAAGGGCTTTAGCCCTGCAAGCACTTTACGAGATTGACCTGGCGGGGCATGACGCCGAGGCGGTTTTAACCAGCCTCCTCTCGGACAGTCACCTTCCCCCGGAAGATAGTGATTTTGTCCGCGAACTGGTCACGGGCGTAATCAGTCACCGGGAGGGGATTGATGAGAAAATCCAGGAGTTCGCCCCCAGCTTCCCGGTAAGCCAGCTGCCCGTGGTCGACCGCAACATCCTGCGCCTTGCAATCCTGGAGCTTTTAATTGATAATAAAAAAGTGCCGCTCAAGGTGGCTATCAACGAAGCCGTCGAGCTGGCGAAGCGGTTCGGCGGTGAGCGTTCATCAAAATTCGTCAACGGGGTCCTGGGCTCGATAAGCAACCTGGTTGAGCACGGGACTTAGAAAGGAGAGGTTATGGCGACCGTTATGGAACGGATAAAAAAGGTGGTTTCCGAGCAGCTCAGTGTCGAGGAGAAAGACGTCACCCCGGAGGCTAAGTTCACCGATGACCTGGGGGCGGACTCCCTTGACCGCCTTGATTTGATTGTAGCGCTTGAGGAGGAATTCTCCCAGCCCAACCATAAGCTAGAGATTCCCGATGAGGACGCCGAAAAGCTGGTTACCGTTCAGGATGCGCTTGACTACCTTAAGGACCTCGGTATCGAGGACAAGTAGTGCTCAAGGCTGTCCTCTTCGACTGGTTTACCACTCTGGCTGACTACGCGCCGGCACGCTACGAGCTTTACTGTCAGGCTTTTAAGGAACAAGGGATTGATATTCCACCGGACAAAGCCATACGCGGCGTGCTCCGTGGCGATGAATATGTCTATAGCGAGCACTTAAAATCTTCCCTCGCCCAGAGGAGCCCGGAAGAAAGGCTCAAGGTCTATCTCGCCTTCCCTACCATGATACTTGATGAGTGCTGTATCCAAGCCTCCGATGAGATGGTCTGTAAGGTCAGGGACAGGATGCGTGAGCTTTTCAAGCCGGAGGAGGTAAAGTTTGTTCTCTTTGACGATGTCCTGCCCACTCTTAGGAAGCTGAAAGCGCGGGGGCTTGTCATGGGGGTTATTACCAACCTCCGCGATGACATGAACTCGGTCTACAAGAGGCTGAATCTGGGCGAATACCTGAGCTTTATCCTGACCCAGGAGGAAGCCAAAGCGGCCAAGCCCAACCCGGCAATCTTCCAGGCGGCACTCACGAAAGCCGGTGTCTCACCTGACGAGGCTATCTATGTGGGTGACCAGCACCAGCTTGATGTGGTCGGGGCGCGGGCGGCGGGGATTAAACCTATCCTGATTGACCGCTGTAACCTTTACCCCCACATCAAGGACTGCACAAGGATTAGAAGTCTGAGCGAGCTGGAGAAGTATCTGGAGTAAAGACTCAATTCTCGCATACAACGGCTTGATGGCGCTCACCCTGAGCCTCTATACAAAGGCAGAATCGAATGTCATTGCGAGGAGCGCCAGCGACGTGGCAATCTCCCTACAAGGAGCAGGAGATTGCTTCGCTTCGCTCGCAATGACAATGCGGGTGTTATAGATTGTCGGGTAAAGCCCAGGAGCGACAGGCGAGAGTGCCACTACTTCTGCGGCAGAATTATTACCTTGATTGACTCTTTCGCCTCAGCCACTAGCTTGAACCCCAGCCCCGCCTCTTTCATCGGTAAGCGGTGGGTAATCAGCTCTTTGACGGTCACTCTGCCCGCCCGGATTAGCTCCATTGCCGTGGCGTAGTCCGCCGGACTGCCGGCGTAGGTGGTGGTGAGGGTCACATCCCGGCGCCAGAAGACATCATTGATTGAAAAGGGGATGGTTACTCCCGGGTCGGTCGGGGCGAAGAAGAGAATTGTCCCGCCCGGTTCCACCGACTGGAACGCCTGATTTATGGCAGGAACCGCGCCCGTACAGAGGATGACCAAGTCTGCCTCGAGACCGCCGTTCAGCTTGCGGACTTTTTCCGGCACGTTTTCGCTGGCTTTAATGACCGCTTCGGCGCCGAACCTCTTTGCCGCGTTAAGGCGGTAGTCGTTTAGGTCGGTGGCGATGATTCTGCCTGCGCCCAAGGCTTTCGCCAGCTTGATATGGAGCAGTCCGGCAATGCCGCTCCCCAGCACCAGCACGCTCATCCCCGGCTTGAGTCCCGCCTGCCTTTGCCCCCTTAGGACGCAGGCGAGCGGCTCAATGAAGGTGGCTTCCTCGTAGGAAAGCTCATCGGGCAAAAGAAAGACGCCCCGCTCCACATTGATGGGGGCAAGACGTAAATACTCGGCGAAACCGCCGGGGTCGAAGCTGGTCTTTCTCAGCGTCTCGCATAAGGTAGAGTGCCCGGCGAGGCAGTAGCGGCAGGTGTCGCAGGGGACATGGTGGGCAGCGGTGATTCTGTCGCCGGCTCTGTAGTTCTTGACGCCCTCCCCGACCTGGGCTATCTCTCCGCCAATCTCGTGACCCAGAACGAGCGGGACACGGTCACGGCGGTACCACTCCATCACATCGGAGCCGCAGATGCCAGAGGCGTGGACTTTGATGAGTATTTCACCGGCTCCGATTCTGGGGACAGGCATCTCCGCGATGCGGACGTCCCGGTTGGAGTAATACATGGCGATGCGCATATAATTCCTTCCTTTGCCTATCGACCCACACTGCGAACGAATTGATGGTTGTTATACTTCAATTCTGTGTCAAATTCTTCAAGGAATTTACGCCGATCAATGAAAGGATGACCTGTCACTGGCATTTTCAAAATGAGAGGGTGATGCCCAAGGAAGCTAGCCGTGCTTTTATTCCCTTCTGAAATAACAAACCAAACAGGTGCGTATTGACTGAGTTTTAGTTTTTTTCTAATGGCGGGGATTGGCGTACCGAGGGTTAAACATTCAACGAAGTAGAAACGATTATCTTTAACCATGCCGTAGTCTGACGCAATAAACAAACCTTCGACCCCGAAACATCGGTGCTTAACCTGATAGCCCCACTTACGGAAGGTTTTTACCGAATTGAGCATAAGCCAGCGGTGTTCTTCGGATTGTTTCTGTTTTTCTGACGTTTTTAGGCGTGTGCCATTACGCAGAAATGTCACTGTCTTAAGAGGAAAATCTGCTAGAGATTTAATATACTTAACAGTTATCCTGCGTAACATCTGAAGAAAGGGATGTATTTGAGCTTTTTATGCTCCGCCCTATAACGCCCAATATCCACAGCCCTTTTCTATCTCTTCAGGCTCTCAAAAATCTCCTGTGCTTCCTGAGGAGTGGCTTTCTTGTGGATGATTGCCCGGAGTGCCCTTATCATGGCTACCGGGTGGTCGTTCTGCCAGACATTCCGCCCTAGATTTACGCCAATCGCCCCTTTTTGCATCCCGTCATAGACAAAATCAAAGACCTCGCGCTCGGTGTCAACCTGCGGTCCCCCCGCCATGACCACGGGCACGGGACAGCCCCCTGTCACCTTCTCAAAGTCGGGGCACCAGTAGGTCTTGACCACCCGCGCCCCCAGCTCCGCCGCAATCCGGCAGGCGAGGGAAAGATACCTTGCATCCCGTTTTTCCATTTCCTTGCCCACTGCTGTTACCGCCATCACCGGAATGTCGTATCTCTCGGCTTCACTGACGAGATTGCCCAGGTTCAAAAGGGAGTCATGCTCGTAGTCCGTCCCGACGAAAATAGACATGCCCACCGCGGAAACATTGAGCCTTATTGCTTCCTCAATTGAGGTGGTGATTCCCTCATTGGCAAGGTCTTTGCCGACCATGCTGACTCCCCCGGAAACCCGGAGAATAATGGGAACTCTGCTGGCAGGGCTGAGGCACTGGCGCAGGACGCCGCGGGTGAGAAAAAGCCCGTCGGCATAGGGGAGGAGGGGGGCTACCGTCTTACCCGGTTGTTCCAGTTTCCGGGTAGGTCCCTGGAAATAGCCGTGGTCAATTGGGAGAAAAAGACATTTGCCGTCGGGCTGAATTAAGCGGGATAAGCGGTTTTGTGTGCCCCAGTCCATAGCCGTCTCCTTGAGTCTCCTCGCCCCAACGCGGGAGAGGATAAGAGCCTGCCCCGTACCCGATACGGGGTGAGGGGGCTTTAGTCTCACCTGCCTGTCCCATCAAGGGAGAGTGAGTTTGTTTATAGTAAAGGATTTATGCAAAACTGGCACTACTGTGCTACGTCCTGCTGTTTTCTGTTCCTGAGGCCGGAATGGTCAACCATGCCCCCGATGGGGGCGCCGATGTACCTCTCAAACGCCTTGCGGAAGTGGTAGCCATAGACCGAGAGGGTAATAGTAATGGGGAACTTGCGCGGACTCTTGAAAAGGGTCTCGAAGAAGAGCTTCCAGTAGTAGCGGCGTCCTTTTTCTTTGATGCCCAGAAACCATATGGAGCCAAAAAGACCGCGGATGTGCTGACGCTTGAGTGTCGCCATGAGGGAGACTCCCCGCTTCGGCGGCTGGTAGTTCTTGAGGAAGGTCTTCATCCTATCGTAAAGCTCGCGGGGCGAGTAGATGGTCTCCATTATCTGGCGGTAGCCGGCAATGAGGGTCTCGTAGCGCATCTTGGGGATGAAGTTAATGGAGCAATCGGTGTTGTCGCCGGACATCTCGTCCTCAATGAGGCGGTTCTCCCGCTTGAGCCTGTGGTAGAGCTTCGTCCCTCTGGGGGCATTCAGGAGTCCCACCATCGCCGTGACAATACCGCTCTTCTGGATAAAATCAATCTGCCGTTTGAAGATGGATACCGGGTCGGAATCAAATCCGACGATGAACCCGCCCTGCACCTCAAGTCCTGCCTGCTGGATTGCCTTGACGCACTCCGATAGGTCACGGTTTACGTTCTGGTGCTTATTGCACTCGACTAAACTATCTTCATTGGGCGTCTCGATGCCGATGAAAACACGGCTGAATCCCGCCTCGACCATGAGCTTCATCAGTTCGTCATCGTCGGCGAGGTTGATTGAGGCTTCGGTGGAGAAGTCGAAGACATATTTTCTTTTCTTGTTCCACTCGATGATGGCGGGTAGAATCTCATCCTTGAGCTTCGTCTTGTTGCCGATGAAGTTGTCGTCGACAACGAAAAGCCCGCCCCGCCAGCCGTGGTTATAAAGGTTCTCAAGCTCGGAGATTATCTGCTCCCTCGTCTTCGTCCTGACCCGGTGCCCGTTGAGGAGCACGATGTCACAGAACTCGCAGTCGAAGGGGCAGCCTCTTGAGTACTGCATACTCATCGAGGTATATTTTTTCATCTTGACCAGAGACCACATCGGCGCGGGGGTGTGGGTGATATCGGGTCTTACATCCGAGAAATAGACAGGCTCGGCATGTCCTTCCGCCAAATCCTTGAGAAATAGTGGTATTGTTACTTCGCCTTCACCGAGGACGTAATGGCTAACTCCCTTGAACTCCTGGTAAGCGGTGGTGAAAAGGGGACCGCCCGCCACAACCTTAACCCCGAGGCGGTTGGCGCGGCGGATAACATCCTCCGCAGAATGGCGCTGGACAATCATGGCGGAGATGAAAACGTAGTCCGCCCATTTGATGTCCTTGTCGGAAAGAGGAGAGACGTTCATATCCACGAGCTTCTTTTCCCACTCCGGCGGGAGCATGGCGGCGACGGTTAGCGCCCCCAGCGGCGGGAATGAAGCTTTCTTGGCGATGACTTTCAGGGCATGCCGGAAGCTCCAGAAGGTCTCCGGGTAGCCGGGATAGACGAGAAGTATCTTCAAATTGCTCCTTACCCGGGCAAAATTAATACCTATTATAACCACTTATGATTATGTTTAGTCAAGGGGCGAGAGTAAATGGCATGGTTTTGACTAATCAAATCGTCATTGCGAGAAGCCCTGGCGCTTCGCTCAGGGTAAACTCCGCGATGTGGCAATCTCCGTTGATTCGTTTGAGATTGTATAATAACCATATATAATACCCACCACATAGTATAAACATCGCCATTGACAAAGCCCCCTCGACCCCCCAAAATACGCCTGAAAGGGGGGAACCGCATGAAGATTCGCGCTGTCAGGGGTGTTTCGCTCGCCGCCAGTCTGTCCCGGCCTTCCAGGATTGGCAACTACGCCATGAATAAAAGCTACTCAACGCTGGTTGAGGTCGAGACGGATAACGGTATTATCGGTGTTGGGGAGTCAATTACAAGGCAGGGGCTTGGGGCGACCAAATCTCTGGTCAATGAACTTTTAGCACCTGCCGTCGTCGGTGCCGACCCGCTGGATATTGAGGGTATCTGGACGAAGATGTTCAACCTCCAGAGGTTCCGCGGGCACTCCAAAGGCTATTTTATGGAGGCAATCAGCGGGGTTGATACCGCCATCTGGGATGTCGTTGGTAAGGCGATGGGCCTCCCCGTTTATAAACTGCTTTTCGGCCACAACCGTAAGGACTTCCCAGCCTATGCCTCGTCCGTTCTGCTTGATACGCCCGACAACATGACGAAGAAAGCTGTCGAATGGGTGAAACAGGGCTGGAAGTCGGTCAAGGTAAAGGTGGGGCAGGGGCTGGAGGGCGATTTTGCCGCCTGCGAATCCATCCGGAAGGCGGTAGGCAAGGATATAATTCTGACCGCCGACGCCAACAGCGCCTACAACGTAGCGAAGGCGACCCTCCTGGGGCGAAAGCTGGAGGAGCTTGACTTCCGCTGGTTCGAAGAGCCCGTCCCGCCCGATGACTTCGAGGGCTACCGCATGCTGGCGACGAAGCTGGACATCCCCCTCGCCGCCGGGGAATCCGAGTTCAGCCTCTATGGCTTCAAGCAGCTAATCGAGAGCGGCGTGCGCATCGT